>NZ_JBSRUB010000001.1:0-58204 GCF_055129545.1 Acidiluteibacter sp.
TAGGAATGCTTTAAAGATTTTAGAACTTTATAAGTATCCATCTGAGATTATTGATGATGCTAGAAAAGTAGAACAATCTTTTATACCAAAAGTGGATACTAATTCCTACACTTAAAACTTAGCACAAGGAACGATGAACTTTCTATTACGTCGTTTCTTTCTTCTACTGGCCACTTCATATATGAGAGAAATTTCGTGTGAACCTCCACTATTAGAGATTAATCGAGAAATTGTAATGTCGTAACTGTAACCGATACTAATGTTATAATCAGGAATGCTATAACCCACTAGAGCTATTATTGCATCGTTGTTGGCATAAGTAGGTTCATAATGTTTGATAAGTGGTAATCCTCGATACCATAATCCAAAAACCAATGGACTATTGTTGTAGTAAAATCCCAAATCCAATTGATCAAATTTTCCTTGAGATTTGTATTGAAAAGCAACTGTAACATTTTGAGCAGTAGCTTTATTTACAATCTTATCCTTGATAGAAAATACATATCCCCCATGCATCGAAAATTTCATCGGCAGTTCGCTTATCGTATTATTACCTGACAACAATGTTTGATTCGGTTCATTCAAATGATTCAACGACATCCCGAACCAATATTGCGGAGAATACAGTAAAACCCCAGCAGAAATGTCTGGATAATTGATATTTTGATCTGCAAATGCTTCTGTATCTCTAGTCACGGGTGATTCATTTTCCAATTGATCGTTGAAAACCAGTTTGGAATAATCTAAACTTCTAAAGGCATATCCAAACTTTACCCCTCCCATCACAAATAATTCCCGTTTTATTTCGAACCGATACGCATAACTCAAGGCAATCAAATTAGTCGTCAAACCAAAAGAACCTGACTCTTCTCTGTTTGCCATCAATCCAAACCCGGAATTGATATCTGCAGCATTGTAATCATACGAAAAGTGATAGGCTTTAAACCCACCGGGAATAGACGGCCATTGTAATCTAGAATTCGCCGCAAGTCTGTGTTCTACTGTAGTTCCTGTGAAAGCGGGATTTACATACAAAGGGGCGGCATAAAACTGCGAAAATTGCATGTCCTGCGCTTTTCCAATGAGCGTTAATAGAAAGAATGATATGATTACAAATATTAATCTCATTCTAAGTCTATTTTTTTCAATTTAAATTCAATACTCGTTCTTCCCATTAATTCTTCGAGCGAAAAAGAAACCGTTTTTATTAATTCTTCGAAATCTACAGACTCAATTACTACTTCATATTCTACATTGGGATCTACTAGAAAAATAAATCGTCCGTCACGAGTTCTAGGGGTGTAAGCTCCGGCTATTTCATTTGTTCTTAAGTCATAAACAGTCACTGATGCACCATTTGGATTATCAATGATGCTTGGTATTTGCGCCTTTACAACTGATTGCCGCAATGATTTTTCTAAATAGTTAATTCGGTAAATATCCTGACTGCCCTCTCCTCCTGCTTTAGCTGAAGAATAATAACCATGTTGTTCATTTGCTGAAATAACAAAATAGATATCATCGGTCGTAGTATTAATTGGGAACCCTAAATTCTCAACTTCTCCCCACTGATTATCTCCATTTAACTTTGTTTTGAACACATCAAATCCGCCCATGGTTTGGTGCCCCTTAGAACTAAAATAAAGCGTTTTCCCATCTGGATGAATAAATGGTGCATCATCATCATAAGGGGTATTAATTTGATCTCCTAAATTTAATGCCTCACTCCACTCTCCATTTGGCAGTTTGATCACTCGATATAAATCAAATCCTCCAAATCCACCTTCCCGATTACTTGAGAAATAAAAAGTCCGGTCATCAATACTGATACTCGCACTTGGCTCGATGCTAAACTCTCCATTTATCTTATCAGACATTTTAAGAGGCGCACTCCAAAAACCATTAATCTGTTGGCTTTCGTACAAGTCTCCACCCACCAAATTGGTATTGGTTTTAAATAAAAACATGGAGTTTCCATCAGGACTTAATCCAACACATGCATCATGTTTCTCAGTATTAATACTTCCTTTTATCGGAATGGCTTTAGTCCATTCTCCATCTATATTTACACTTGAATACACCTCTTCATAATACTGTCCAGTCACGTCTTTTAATTGGTGTTGGTCATTTGGACGCCTACTCGTATAGTATAAAAAATCTTCGTTAGCAGTAATCAAAGGAACATAATCAGGATATTCACTATTGATATTTGTACCTAAATTTTTTATAGTTACTTCTTTGGGATTTTTAAACTGATCTCTTGCAAAATCAATTTGTTCCAATAAGCGATCTATTTCTTTTTCCTCAATCTCACTCGATTTTATACTTTTCAACATCAGCTCAGCCTCATCAATGTATGATTGATAATGTAATATTTGAGCTAAATAAAACTTAGCATCTTCAACAGTATAGAGAGTTTCCTGAAGAAACGGTTTCGCTTTATCAAATTCATGCAATTTGAAATACGAATAACCTAACTTGTATTTGATGTATTGATTCCCCTTATCTTTTAAATATAAATTTTCAAAAAGCTCTGCAGCAGTCCTATAATCGCCATAAGCAATGTATGAATCTGCTTCTTCATACGCGATTCTATCCTTTTTGCTGTAGCCTTCTGTTTGTGCCAAAGCAACAGGAACTAGACTAATTAGTAATAAAATAAGTAGTAACTTTTTTCTCATAGTTATCTCAATAATAGCAAATCACCTGTTTTAACCACTGTTTCTCCATCGGCGAAAGTAGCTTTCACTTTCCAGACATAGGTATCTTGTTTTGAAAGTTGTCCTTTGTAATATCCATTCCATCCAATATCCTGATCGGTTGAAACGAATAATAATTCACCCCACTTGTTAAAGATATTCAATTCATAAGTCTCTGCACCCACAATTAATGCATAAAAAACATCGTTTAATTCAGCAAATCCAGGATTCCTTTTCACATTACCTGCTCCGGAGCCATTTCCACTACTTCCAGGTGTAAATGCATTGGGAACTCGAATACTACCTTGTAACTCTGCGATTACTGTTCTTCCTAAATCAAATGTGTCGTTGCACCCAAATGAGGTTTCAGCAATTAAGAATATCGGAAAAGTTCCTTCTTCAGTATAATAATGGGTAGGATTTCGTTCTGTAGATGTATTTCCGTCTCCAAAATCCCACAAATAACTGTCAGCATTCACCGAATAGTTGATCGTCACTAATGGATCATTCGGTATGAAAATCTTTTCTTCAGGTCCTTTATTGATGGTAAAGTTGGCATTTGCTCTTCTATAGACTTCTACATAATTCGTCTTTACTTCAACATCTTCGCCTCCATCACCAATGGCTCTTAATGAAACAGTAAATATTCCAGGCTGTCTGTAGGTATAAGTTGGATTTCTTTGACTTGAAGAACTTCCATCACCAAAATCCCAAATGTATCGATTGGCATAAATGGATTGATTTTGAAAAGTAACTTCTAGTGGTTCACATCCGCTGATGCTATCATTAAAATCGGCAACAGGAATAGGTGGTATGATATCAATTTCCCTAAAAATACTGTCGGAACAAAATGGAGTACTTGCTTTCAGCCAAATTTTATAAGTCCCCCAATAATTATACACATGACTTCCCGGTGAACGAACAGTTGAAAAGCTAGTATCCCCAAAACTCCAATTGTAAGTCCAAGGACCAGCATTGGTTGTGTTTACAATATTAACAGTTGAACTTGGATACATTTGAGACAATGGACTTGCTACAAAATCTGGAATTGGCGTAGGTCGAATGGTGACCTGATTGACAGCAGTATCCTTACAGTTGTAGATTGAATTGGCAATTAAACTTACATTAAAGGTTGTATCTGCACCAGTAGTATTAACAAATGTGTGGTTGGCAATTAATCCCTGAGAAGTAGCTCCATCACCAAAATTCCAATTGTAGCTATTCGCTCCAAAAGATTGAGAACGGAAAGTGACAGGAAAAGGAGAACATCCAATTGTATCAAATGTATAATCCGCTATCACTTGTGGATTCACAGTAAATACTTGATCCAACGTATCGGCACATCCAAATGCAGTATAAACTCTCAATTCTGTGCTGTAAGAAACTGGAAATAGCGAGGTTTGATTAAAAAAGGTATGATTGGTAATTAAGTTGCAGTTATTTAAACTATTCCCATCCCCATACACCCAACTACAAGAATCGTCGATGATGGAGTTGTTTGTAAACTGCACTTCTAGTGGCTGACATCCTCCTGAAGTAGAAGCTACAAAATCAGCTACTGGTTTAGGATGCACCAAAATATCATAATCCAATGAATCTAAACATTGCTGCGGAGATCGAACGATTAATTTCGCTTTGTAAGTCGTATCGGTTTGTCCGTAATTGACATAAATGTGATTCGGATTAGCTATATTTGAGATAACTCCATCTCCGAAAGTCCATCGATAAGTAGCACCACCAATTGAACTGTTACTAAAAATCGCTTTCAATGGGCTACATCCTACAGTGTCTACAGTGAAGTCGGCGATAACTTGCGGGTTCACTGTAATCGTTTTACGCAGCGTATCCTTACAACCGAAATCGGTAAAAACATATAAGTTAGTATTGTAAGTCAAAGGTGTTGAAGATGTTGTATTAGTAAAAGTATGCGCCTTCCCTACAAAGCAAGTATCGTTAAAAGTCCCATCACCCCATGACCAACTACAAGAATCCGCTATTAAAGAAGCATTGCTATAATTCACTTCAAGTGGATGACATCCTATGGTTTTGTCTATCGAGTAATCTGCAATAGGCTTTGGATGCACTCGGATTGGAATAGTGATGGAATCGAAACAAGATTGAGCCGATTGAACCAACAGTTTGGCGTAAAAAACGGTGTCAATTAATCCTGTGTTCACATAGGTATGATTTGGATTTAAGGTATTACTAATCACACCATCGCCAAAGTCCCAAAAGTAATTGGTTACGCCAGTAGAAAAATTACTAAAGCGAACTGAATGAGGACTACAGCCAACGGTATCAACAGTGAAGTCTGCAATAATATTAGGATTTACTGTAAGTGTTTTACGAATCGTATCCTTGCAACCATTGTCTGTAAAAACATAAAGATTAGTAGCATACACAATAGCTAATGAAGAAGTCGTATTGGTAAATAAATGTGACTTAGTAATGAAACAAGTATCATTAAAAGTACCATCCCCCCATGACCATCTACAAGAATCAGCAATCAGAGAGCTGTTGGAGTAATTCACTTCAAATGGATGACAGCCGACAGTATTGTCTATTGAGAAATCAGCCACTGGCTTTGGATGAACACGAATAGGTATCGTAATTGAATCCAAACATAATTGAGGAGAACGGACTAATAATTTGGCATAGAAAACAGTGTCAATTAAACCGGTATTTACATAAATATGGTTTGGATTTATTGCGTTACTGGTAACACCATCACCAAAGTCCCAAACATAATCTAAAGCTCCAGTAGAACCATTGTTGAATCGCACTGAATGTGGGCTACAACCGACAGTATCAACAGAATAATCGGCAATTATATCAGGATTCACTGTGATTGTTCTTCTTAACGTATCTTTACAACCATTATCCGTAAAAACATACAGATTAGAGGCATACACAATAGGCAATGATGAAGTTGTATTATTAAAAGTATGAGAATTTGCAGAGAAACAATTTGTATTGAATGTTCCATCTCCCCAATCCCATCGGCAAGAATCTGATATCAAAGAGTTGTTCGTATAATTCACCAATAAAGGGTGACACCCCACTGAGTTATCAATGGTATAATCTGCCACAGGCTTAGGGAATACTGTTACATTTCTAATTGCTGAATCCACACACATTTGAGGTGAGCGTGCAATTAATTTTACAGAGTAAATTGTATCCTTTAATAATGGATTCGTAAAAAGATGAGAAGGCGCATTCAATGTTGAATTAACTCCATCACCAAAACTCCATTGGTACCCCGCCGCACCGGTAGATTGATTGGTGAATGCAACTGGATATGGTGTACAACCAGCAGTATCTGAAAGAAACTGCGCCACTACTTTTGGATATACTTCAATTTGCGTTGTCGCGGTATCTTTACATCCTTGAGTTGTTCTAGTAATTAATCGAACAGTTCGATTAACAATTGCTGCTGTATTGTTGGTGAACGTTTTTGTAAAAATAGCATCTGAAGTATCACTTGTTGTTCCATCACCAAACCTCCAATCATAGAAATTTGCCCCTGTACTAGAATTGGTAAATTCAATTGGCAAAGGTTGACAACCCCTTATAGTATCTGTGCTAAACACTGAAGTTGGGTTCGGGTAAACCAATACACTTCCAAATGAAGTATCACGACACCCAAAACTATTGATGGCAATCAATCGAATATTAAACAACTGATTGTTGGTGGTATTATTAACATAAGTATGCGCAGGGTTGGCTCCAACAGAGGTATTCCCATCTCCAAAATCCCAATTATAGCTTACCGCTCCTACTACCACAGGAAATTGAACTCGTAATGGACTACATCCCGAATCAGGCAAAGTAGTAAAATTGAATATTGGTTCAGGATTAACGGTAATTACTTTTGTGGTGGTATCTCGACAACCATTATTTGAAAGCACTACTAATTGAACGTTGTAATTACTGATAAACAATGTTTTGTTATCAAAAACATGCGTTGGGTTGGTATCAGTAGAAAGCGCAGTTCCATCTCCAAAATTCCAGATGTAACTTAAGCTGTCTCCTATTGTCAAATTCGTAAAATTGACCGTAATAGGGCCACAATCTACCACTGCATCTGATGTAAAATTAGGGGAAGGAACAGGGAATACATCGACTGTATCTGTAATGGTGTCGATACATCCGAAGGTAGTAGATGCAATAAGAGTTATTATAAATGAAGTATCCTTATCAGATGTATTTACATATTCATGAACTGGGCTCCTATTGGTATCAATTGGACTTCCATCTCCAAAATTCCATTTGAACTTAGTGGCATTCGGTGACGATGTATTGGTGAATGATACGCCTAGTTTAGAACAGCCACCATCAGGAGAAAGTGTAAATCCGGCTGTAGGTAAATTTTCTACTACAATAGGAATTGTATCTCTAGCCGTACAGTTGGCCGTAGAAACTTGTAAAATAATATTATATGTCCCTCCAGAGGTAAATACAGTTGTCGGATTTTTAATCGTTGCAGTCGATCCATTGTCGAAATCCCAAAACCAAGAAATTACAGGATCTCCTATAGCTGTTGTCGATTGATCCATAAAACTAGCCACTGAATTGACGCATACAGATGCAGGTAAAAAAGCAGGAATTGGAGTTTGATAGACATTTACAACCTTTGTAACAGAGTCAGGACAGCCAGAACTATTTTCAGTGTACAATTTAACTGAATAGGTTCCTGGGGAAGTATAATTTTGTGATGGCGGGTTTTCTCCAATAAAAGTATTTCCATTCCCAAATGACCAACGCCATGATACTGCACCAGTGGTCGTATTCGTAAAATTAACAATCATGCTATCACATGCATTGTTATTACTCAAAGTGAAATCTGAATTTGGGCTAGGATTAACATATAAGTCAACAAAGGCGGTATCTCGACAACCATTTGCACCGGCAACTCCTGCTATTAATCCTATTCGATAATCTCCAGGAGTATTATAGGTTCTGTTCTTTGGGTTGCCATTCATGGTCTGCCATCCACTCCCCTGATCAAAATTCCATCGATAGGTATTCGCTCCACCAAAGGAACCATTGGTAAAACGTACTGTTTCTCCAGCACAAATCGTATCCTTATCGGCTGTAATAACTGCAGTTGGAGCGCTTGTAATGGTCACACTAATTGTTGTCGCATCTGTTCCACAATAACTACTGTCGATTAAGGTAACGGAATAGGTTCCAACTCCCGGGTATTCAATGGGCGGTGGGTTAATAATAGGTGGATTCCACGGACGCCAGTTGATAATTGAATCGTATCCTTTGCCCCAATAATCTCCAAAATTCCAAAATTCGTAGCGCTGAGAATTGTTACCTTCCGGAAAACAGTTTCGAATGGTTGAATTCGTAAATTGAAAAGTATTGTCGGGAAAACATTGCAATGTAGCTGAAGGTGTAATCCGAGCTTCATCCAAATCCCACACCTTTAACGGAAAAAAACTTGCCGTTGAAGTACCACAAAAGTTAGTTGCTTCAAGGGTTACTTCTAAGTTACAACTCTGAACGCCAACACCGGGTAGATAGATGTGATTAATTGTATCACCTAAATTGGTAGAATTATAGACTTCTACCGGACTTCCATCTCCAAAATTCCACGTAAAAGTGGTTGTATTGGAAACTTGAGTTGAACTATTAATGAATCGAAACAAAATAGGCGTACAACCAAAGTTGTCATCACCAGCAGGCAGCTGAATGGATGCCAATGGATTCCTTTCTAAAACGACTAACCCATTGATTGTACATCCGGTCCCCGTCTCAATCAATGTTACATTAAATGTATTGGTTGTATTGGGATAAGTATGCTGAATAAATGCTGGTGGTGTAATATCTGCTCCACCTCCTGAATTTCCATCCCCCCAATTAATGGTATAGGGACCGATTGCATTATTTGTTTGAAGAATTAGGGTGTATGATCCGGGTGTACAGTTTACCCACTGAGGATTATTATTTGTAAAAACTCCATTACCGTCTAATACACTAAAGCATTGACCATAGGTAGAAATACCTACCAAAAGCAAGGAAAATAATAGTAGAATTGTCTTTTTGCAGGGGTTTAGCATGACTGTTTTTACGCAAATAAGATAAAAAAGGTTAACATCTTTTATCAAATAAAAGTAATGAATTTAGAATAAAAAATAACGACAAACTGAACTTGTTCGATATCAAATTATAGGAATCTTATTCTCTGTTTTTTTTAACAAAAAAAGGCAAGAATCATGTTGACCCTTGCCTTATTATCTAATAGAATACTTTAAACCAATTAATCCCGGGCAATGATCAATTTCTTACTGAACACTCCCCCATTTTCTCCTGCAAATCTCAAAATGTAAGTTCCTGCATATAACGTTTGGACGTCAAAATGTGCTATCGAACTTCCTTTATTAATGCTAGTCATTGCTACTTTTCGTCCTGACATGTCCAACAAAGTCACCTCTACATTATGTGTTAATAGACTACCCAATTGTATAGCAACTAATTCAGTGGCTGGATTTGGAAAAATAGAAATATTTAATTGCTCCCATTCAATCTCACTAATTGCTGTAGTTGTAGAAATATACCGAGTGGTATTTTCTGTTATTGAAGTCACTTTTCTATCGGCGAAATTTCCATAAAAATAAGGTCCCACAACGTATGGGTAAGCAGAATTCCAATTGGCATCCACTGTAGCGAAATAAGCGTAGGTTCCATTTGGATATTCAGGAGTCACACAAAAACGACCATTGTGCTCATCTAAATAATCTTGTGTTGCATGAGAATACCATTTGTAGTCTTCTCTAAAATAACCCAATGGATATGTAGTGCTAACCGCTGGTCCTGATGAAACTGAAGTGCCGGCAGGAGAAGTTGTTCTTGTCGTTATGTTTCTCTTTTCGTAACCAGATTTGATTCTACTAATTCCGCCTGTGCCGTCTGTATTTTTATAACCATAAGCTCCATAAATCGGATAACCGTCATAAGCAAATCCAATTAAAGGAGAATGCACCGTGCTATCTATCACATACAATCCATTGGCATCATATAAATTACAAATAGAAGAAACGACATTTAAATCCAATTTAAACGCCGATGGATTCTGATGGTGGTGATAATTTCCCATAGCAGGATGACCTTTAGAACAATCAAAACCAATCATTTCTGAAGGTACCGCATCCCTATTCCAGTCTTGTGACGCCATAGGACCTCCAGGACAAGGAGCATTCCCCGGTCCACCGCAAGGTGAATTCGTATTGGAATTCCAAGCGACTCCATCGCGGTAATCAAATAAGGCAACTCCATTTATGAAAACTCCAATATTCCCGCCTATTGTTGTGATCAATGTTCCAGTATTCGGTGTTGGATTTCTAGGAATTTTAAATATCGCAGACTGATCAGTTGCTTGTGATGGATTCCCATCTTGAAATGGACCAGTTGGATAAGAAGGTACTCCCTTAGTACTGATGTAAACAAAATTACTTGAGTATTCTACTCGCTGGCAATTCACTAAAATGTTATTCGCAATTGGAGTTGAATTTCCAGACATATAATAACTACCTGTGTTTACTGTATCTTGTAACCAAGATGTTACATCAGGAGTCAATTGTGCAAAGGAACCAGCAGACATTGCCATCGCTCCAATTAAAAGATTAATTTTTTTCATACTATTAGTTTGATTTCCTCTTAGACGACAAACTTTTATTTTTCCTTCCATTTATTTAATAATTCTCTTGGAAATCGATGTTTTTGATCGAAAACAAACTCTTTATCATTCAAAGTCAATAAAAAAGCGATTAAATCAACTTGAGCTTTTGAAGACAAATCAATTTTTTTTAACCCATTTTCTTTAAATTTTTTCTGAATTTCCTTGCTGTTATAATGATTCAACACTTCATTTAAAGTATAGTATCAACCATCGTGCATGTATGGATAACTGTACTTCAAATTTCTTAAAGAAGGAATTTTAAAATACAAACTATCTTTTGAAACCTGCGTAACTACTCCCTTTCCAAAATCATTCAATAATGAATCCATTTCGATAAAGTTCTTCTCAAATCCATAAGTTGAAAATAAGGGTTCTTGATGGCAAGAATTACAGTTTTTTTGAAACAGCTTATAGCCTTTTAATTCTTGTGAGGTATATTCATTTTCGCCTCGTTTCACTTGGTCATATTTCGAATTTGCAGAGATTAATGTCAATTGAAATTGAGAAAGTACTTTTAATAAATGTTCCCCAGTAACGATAGAATCTTGATAAGCTTCATAAAATTTCTTTCTATAAAATCGATCAGCTTGAAGTTTTTGAACAACCACATTAATATCAGAACCCATTTCAATACTGGAACTTATTGGTGCTAATGCCTGCATGTCTAAATGATTGATTGCTCCATCCCACATGAATGAATTCTGCCAGGCCAAGTTAAAAAGCGCTGGTGCATTTCGAGTTCCAATACTATCTCCGATTCCATGACTCAATTTATGATCATTATGAGCAAATGCATTAAATGGTGAATGACAAGTAGAGCAAGAAAGCGAATTGTCTAGCGATAAAATTCCATCGTAAAACAACAAACGCCCTAATTTTACCTTATTAGAATCAAGCGGATTATTTTCAAAATTATATTTTGGCTTGGGGAAATAATCTGGATAAATCAAGGTTCCATTTTCGAAACTTTTGAAGCTAAAAAGTAGCATAATAATAAAAAAGAAAGCAAAAAACCTTAATCTCATTTTTGAATAATAAATGTTTCTCCGATCAATTCGGTCAACTTAACAGCATCTTTACTCGGACTCATTATGGTATTTACTGTTTTAAGATCAATTTTTTCAATCCATTTATCCAGCGGCAATTCTAGAATCCTAGGAGAGTTACTCTCTGCTTTTAAGTGAACTTGAGTCACATTTTTATTCGGAAAACTATAGCCTCCAAGGTGGAACTGGAACTCCTTATTTTTTGAAGGAATAACTTCCGATTTTCCTTCTAATTTAAAATTGATGTATCCACTTTGCCACGACCAATACATTCCAATCGTTGGGTCTAAATCTCCACCAAAAGCACCAGAAACATTGGTAATGCTATCAATTCCTACATTAAATTCAACCTCCGAAATAGGCCTATCTTCAAGCACCTGTCCCATAACTAACGTTTTCGGTTGAGAATAATCAACCAAGTGATACTTTTTAGCCATAGTGTCTTTCTTGCCGTCTTCTGTGACCAATGCAATATCTGAAATGTAAAATTGCAATTTATTAAATTGAATACTATCCTTTAGTGCATCTGAATAATAATTCTTTCCCAATTCCAATTGCTGCCCTTGAAACGTTACTTGAATTGACAACACATTCTTAAGTTCTTGAGCGTAACCTAAAATTGGTAGGAAATACAGAAAAATGAAGCTCCATCTTAATTTCATCTCGGTGGTTTATCTCGATTAAAAAGTCTAGTTAACTCTTCGGTGAGCGCTTCAAAGTCATTCAGCTGTTCTGGACGACAGATACTTTTTATCTCTAAAAAGTGATCAAAGTGTTTGCGCTCAATTTTTTGTTGAATTTCTCCTATTTTATTGATAATAATAGACTGACTCTCTTCACTACTTGAACTTTTTAATTGAATATATAGGTTCCTTTTTAGTTCATTTATTTGACGATCATAACCACGAATTGCTTCAAAATGAGACTTAATTACTTCCTCATATTGCATGATCTGAGTATCATCAAAGTGTAATTTATCAATGATAAC
Organism: Acidiluteibacter sp.; assembly: GCF_055129545.1. Taxonomy (NCBI): domain Bacteria; kingdom Pseudomonadati; phylum Bacteroidota; class Flavobacteriia; order Flavobacteriales; family Cryomorphaceae; genus Acidiluteibacter; species Acidiluteibacter sp. Next base: position 12,421 of record NZ_JBSRUB010000001.1, read on the forward strand.
TCTTTTCGGTTCATGCCTCCCGGGCCCACCCATTGGTCTATTATTTGGCCCTTTTTGAGGTCCATTTAATAGAAAGAATACTAAAACTAAGTTGCAGCACAACAATGCAACAATTATTATGAGGTAAAATTTATTTATTTTCATAATACAGCAAATTATTAGTTTGAGGAAGCACTTCGCTGATATCTGATGAGGTATTGATTTGTTGATTTTCTATGACCACATAAACTTCAGTTACCATCAAACAGATTAACAAAGCAGCAGCAGTTCTCGCCCAAAATAATGGGATAATCTGCTTTTTCGGTTGCGCTATCCTATTTTCAATCTTAGCTAATAAATCAGCGCTAGGAGACACTCGATTAATATCCTTTAATAGTTGTAGTTGTTTTTCCATTTGTTCCATAGACGAATTACTTTTCATTTTCCTTCGAATTTTCGATTAAAATTTTCAATTTTTTTTTTGCACGCTGAAATAATGATTCTACCGCTTTATAGGATAACTCCATAATTTCACCTACCTCTTCCATCGTTAGTCCATCCACTTTTAGCAGAATGATCACTGTTTTTTGATTTTCGGATAACTGATTAATCAGTTTAAAAAGGTGTTCCATCGACTCCCTTTGTTCCATTTCCACTCCAGGGTGATTAAAACCTTGATCGGGAATCTCTATTTCTCCAGCATCTACTCGTCCAGAGGAGAAAAATGACCACCTTTTTTTTGACTTTTTTACCTTGATATAGTCTAAAGACTTATTGATGCTCAATCGATAAATCCAAGTCTTAAGTGAAGCTTCACCTCGGAATGAATCAATCTTTTCATGTACAATCAAAAATACGTCTTGCGTTATCTCCTCAGCATCTTCAATATTTTGAGTGTATTGAAGTGCCAGGTTATAAACCATACTACCATATAATTGATATATTTCTGAAAGATTCATTTCCACCTTTAATCAATAATAATACGAATTTTGAAATTCAAATCAGGTTGTAATAGTTAAATTCTCTACTTATAAGAAAGTGGTTCCTTTATATTGATCCAACATCCAGCCGGTAATACTGTACCTACTTTTATGAGCAAGGGCAACTTCATGTTCGAGGATTTCACTCCGAAACACCACTAATCGGCCCAATAACGGATTAACCACTACTGTTTTTTCAGTTCCATTTTCTTGCAAATACAATAATAATTCACCACCATCCCCTACTTTCCAATCGGGATTTAAATAAAAAACAAAGCTGAGTTTTCGGTGATCTGAGAGTTTTAGTAGATCTAAATGCCGCTTGTAAAAAGTACCTGATGGATAATGTGCAAAATGACATTCGAAGTCCTTCAAACTTAAAAATAACGTTCGATTGAAAAATTTCATCATCGCATCCACTTGGTCCATATAAACTTGAGATGCTGCAGACAGATTATTGTTATCCAACCATTTAATTTCATCCCCTCGAATGGATCGATCAATTTGATGCATTCCCAACGTCCCAATTCCTGCCTTTTTAAAATTCCCTTCTTCTTTATTTTCATAAAGTACTTCCAAACAATCCAACGCTTCTTGATCGGATAAAAAATTATCTATAATGGCATAAGAATTTATAGCCAAGCTATCTGCGATAGCATCTAACAAACTAACTTCTGTCACATTAGAAGTTTCGTCGTAAACCTGTTCAAAGTCAAATCGAGTTTTCAATACGTTCAAATAGTAATTTTAATTGAAAGGCAAACTTAGATAAAATGCAAACAGCACAGCATCTTCTTTATTTTTTAGACTTGCTATCTCCTGCGATGAAAGTCTTGCCTTCAATAGCCAGAACTGTATTCTTGAATACCGATTTCGTTTCCTTTAAAACAGGATCTAAATCCGTGTACCGATTTGAAAAATGACCAATAATTAATTGCTTCACTTTTGCTTTTTCGGCCATTGTTCCGGCCTGTATCGTTGTAGAATGAAAGGTCTTCTTCGCACGTGATTTCTCTTGCTCTAAAAAGGTCGCTTCATGATAGAGTAAATCAACTCCTTCTATTATTGGAAGAATCTTTTCATTGTATGCAGTATCTGCACAATAAGCATATGAAAAAGAAGGATGAGGAGCATCTGTTAATACCTCATTCGAGATCACTTCTCCATCTTCAGTTGTAAAATCAACGCCTTCTTTTAGTTTACCTCTATAATAATTGGGCACTTTATAAAACTCTACTCGTTTTCCATTGATTCTACGAGGTTTTACTCGTTCTTGAAATTTGTAACCAAAACATTTGATTCGGTGTTTCACTTCAAAACAAGTGACAATCACCTCTTCATCTTCAAAAATGGCGTCGTCTTTGCCTTCCACTGCATGAAAAATTATTTTGTAACTCAAGCCAGGTCCACCAATGTATTTGAACTGCACTTCTACTACTTCTTTTAACTCCTTAGGACCATAAATATGAATGGGATTTTTTCTCCCCAAAAGGTGCATGGTGGACAATAACCCCACAAGCCCAAAAAAATGATCCCCATGCAAATGAGAAATAAAAATATGATCAATCTGCTGAAATCGAACTTTGTACCTGCGCAATTGCAATTGAGTACCTTCGCCACAATCCACTAAAAATTGGGTGCGTTCGGTGGAAACTAATTGGGCGGTTTGATTTCTATTTAATGTGGGTGCTGCAGCGCTACTGCCGAGAATGAGAACAGATAAAGCCATGAATTAGATAAAGTCGTCCAAACCCTTTTCCAACTCTTCCATAAAAATATAGTCCATGGCTTCGTTGTAGGAAGGAACAATATTCAAGATTCCATCCAATTGAGAGATCTTGATCAATTTATCTACTGCTGATTGTAAACCGCAAATGACTAGCGTTCCTCTACTTTCTTTAGCCACTCTATTGGCGACTAGAATAGCACTTAATCCCGAAGAATCACAATACTTTACTGCAGAAAGATCGAGAATAAAATTAGAGAATCCAGACTCATTTAAAACCAATACGTCGGCTTTAACGGAGGGCGCAATTATAGCAGTCAGTTTCTCTACTGAGAACTTAAAAACTGCGAATTTCTCTTCCTTGATGATTTCGTATTCCATAATAATAGTGCTGTTGCAGACAAATATATATAAAATAATTCCTTATAAAAATTCTCGACCACTCAAAAGATATAAAACTGCCATACGCACCGCTACTCCATTTTCAACCTGATTTAAAATGATTGAATGTTCTGAATCTGCGACTTCAGAAGTTATTTCAACTCCTCTATTTATTGGTCCAGGATGCATGATGGTAATTTTCTTGTCCAATCGACTCAATCGTTCGCCTGTTAGACCATACATATTGGCATATTCACGCAAAGAAGGAAATAATTTGACTTGATTGCCTTCAGCTAAATTGGTCTGACGCTCCAATTGAATTCTCAACATCATGGCTACATCGCACCAAGCAATGGCTTTATCTAAATTATACTCCACTTCCACTCCTAATGAAGCAATGTATTTTGGAATCAGTGTGGGTGGCCCGCATACTTTAACGATTGCACCTAATTTTTGTAAGCAATAAATATTAGAAAGTGCGACTCTTGAATGTGCGATATCTCCTACTATTACAATTTTTTTACCCGTTAAATCCCCGTGTTTTTCTCGAATTGAAAAGGCGTCTAATAATCCTTGAGTAGGGTGTTCGTGAGTTCCATCGCCAGCATTGATAATACTTGCTTTGATATTCTTTGAAAGAAATACAGCCGCCCCAGGATTTGGATGCCGCATGACCACTACATCCACTTTCATGGCCAAAATATTATTAACGGTATCTATTAAAGTTTCTCCTTTTGATACAGAAGAACCGCTTGCTGAAAAGTTAACGACATCCGCTGATAATCGTTTTTCTGCCAACTCAAAAGACAGCTTTGTTCGTGTTGAGTTTTCAAAAAATAAATTGGCAATTGTGGTATCCCTTAAGGAAGGCACCTTTTTAATCGGTCGATTGATGATTTCTTTAAAATTATCAGCCGTATTGAAAATTAATTCAATGTCCTTTCTTGTTAAGTTCTTAATTCCTAATAAGTGGCGGGTTGACAATTTTTCCATTCTACTATTCTGGGGTATATAATATTATTTGATCCTTACCGTCTGCCTCTTTCCACTCTACTTTCACTCGTTCTTCCGAGATAGAATCTACTTGAGTTCCAATATAATTTGCCTCTACAGGCAAATGTCTACTGTATCTTCGATCTACTAAAACCATTAATTCAACATCTGCAGGTCGGCCATAAGCTAGCATTGCATCCAATCCTGATCGAATGGTTCTACCGGTGTATAAAACGTCATCAATTAAAACAACTCTTTTGTTTTCAATCGTAAAATCGATGCTTGTTGCATTTGGAATCAATGGATTGGCTCTTCTTCTAAAATCGTCTCTAAAAAAGGTAACATCCAATCGGCCTAACAAGACCTTCTTATTCAGGATGGCTTCTAATTCTTTGTGAATTCGATCTGCCATAAAAACGCCGCGAGGTTGAAGACCAATAATAACGGAGTTAGAAAAGTCATGATGATTTTCAATCAACTGATAACACAGACGTTTAATTGTCAGCTGTAATTTTTTGTGATCTAATATGAGTCGCTCATTCACCATGTCGAGCGCAAAGATAAAAATCTAAACTGATGTTCCCTCGTTTCTACCCTCAAATATTTGAAAGAAACTCTTAATTTTATAAATTCAAAAAATCAAATAGAATATGTTATCAGATAAGGTAGAAAAAGCACTTAATAAACAAGTTAGAATAGAAGCAGAATCTTCTCAAGTATACTTAGCAATGGCTTCTTGGGCAGAAGTTAAAGGATTAGAAGGTGTTGCAGCTTTTATGTACATGCATTCTGACGAAGAGCGTATGCACATGTTGAAGTTAGTAAAGTATATTAACGAAAGAGGTGGACATGCTACTATTTCTGATTTAGTTGCTCCTAAAACGGCTTATGGTTCTCCTAAAGAAATGTTTGAATTGTTGTTTAAACACGAAGTAACCGTTTCTCAAAGCATCAATGACTTGGTTGAAATTTCATTGAATGAAAAGGATTTCTCTACACACAATTTCTTACAGTGGTATGTAGCTGAACAAATTGAAGAAGAAGCTTTAGCACGAACAATTTTAGATAAAATCAACTTAATCGGCGACGATAAAGGTGGACTGTATTTATTCGATAGAGATGTAAAAACGTTGACCGTAACCCCTGCGGCTGTCTAGTATTTTTTTAATTTTTCTTATTTAGAATGATTTTAAATAGGTAATTTTGACTCATCAGCAGATGGGAAAAAAGAAACTTATAAAAGCACATAAAAAGATCCTCAAGAAATTAGACTTGAAGACGAAGTGCTGCGACAAATACAAAAAAGGTAAGGCCTGTGGTCGATGTCCTTATATGTATTTATTGCGCGAAGAAATAATCGAAAAATAAAAAAGCATCCAAATTTGGATGCTTTTTTATTTTGGTTTTACTTATTGCTATTTTCAAGGAAGTTCTCCTTTTTACTAGAGATGAAATTAAACACCTCTCGAATTGTTTTTCGTCGGATCTTTTTCACCAAATCCATATCGGACAGCTTCAAAGTGTATTGAAATTTTAGCTCTAAATAGTCCATCTTCATTTCCACTACCTTTAAGTTATAAGAACGTGGTTCGATGTATTCACTAAAACTTTCTAATGAGGAAATGATCTCTCTTTCCAGTTGCTCTATATTGTCAATGTATTTCAACGCAATTTGAAAATCTACATTCATCAAACGAACATCTCGGCGCGTATAATTGATAATCTCGTTGTAATGCACTTTAGAGTTAGGTAAGATAACTACATCATCGTCATCGTTTAAGATTTTCACTTTCAGCATACTGATCTCAATTACTTTTCCTTTTTGATGATCGATTTTAACGTAATCGTTGATTTCGAATGTATTTGAAAAACTCAAGTAAATACCGCTTAAAAAGTCAACAATGTATTCTTTGGTTAAAATAGCAAAAGCAGCCGCAACGATAGTTAAAGAAGTAATTAGCTCAATCGGCTTTACCCCTAACAGACTCATAAACAAAACCAACAAACCTCCACCTAACAAAAAATTGGCAATATTCTCTATTCCAAAATGAACGTTGTTCTTTTTGTTATTGGTGATTTTTCGACTTCTATTGTAAAAATATTTTGCCGAATTGGACAACAAATAAATCAAAAGGTAAAAGATGATGAATCCTAAAATTGACTTCATCAGATCCGTCTTTGCAATAAACTCAGATGCTTTTGAATCTACAAATTTTAGGTAAATAATCATCACCAGTAAAACCACGTAGGTCGTTGACTTCCATTTATTTTCCATAAAATAGATATTCTTAATCTGTTAATTTAAAAAGTAATACGAAAAGTTAATCAATGGATATTGAAAATTGAGGACACTCCATATCTGCGCAAAATTAAACTTTTGAACCCACATATTTGGTGTGATTTCTAAATGAACATCACCTTAATTCACTCCAAAAAAAATGGACTGATTATTCCAATTCTTTTCCGCTGGTGTCTTCCTCTTCTTCATTTAACCCACGGTTTACAATGTAGTTTTTCCAACGCTCGATGACTTGCTTCATATCGTCCGGCAAGTCTGAGGTAAACTCCATCCACTCTCCTGTCTTTGGATGTGTGAAGCCCAATGTTTTGGCATGAAGTGCTTGTCGGGGTAGAATTTCAAAACAATTATTGATAAACTGCTTATACTTTGTAAAAGTGGTTCCCTTAAGAATTCGATCTCCACCGTATTCTGGATCGTTAAACAATGGATGACCAATGAAACGTGAATGTGCTCTAATTTGGTGCGTACGTCCAGTCTCTAATTTATATTCCACCAAAGTGACATATCCAAAACGCTCCAACACCCTAAAATTGGTAATGGCTGCTTTTCCAAATTCTCCATCAGGAAAAATATCCATTAGCTTTCTATTCTTTAAGCTCCGGCCAATATGGCCCTCAATTCGTCCGCTGTCTTCCTTCATATCTCCCCAAACTAGTGCTTGATAAGTTCTGCTGGAAGTACGGTCGAAAAACTGCTTTCCTAAATGCGTTAAGGCATGTTCGGTTTTAGCAATCACCATGATTCCTGTGGTGTTTTTATCCAATCGATGTACCAAACCAGGACGGCCTTCGTTTCCGTCTGCTTCAGGTAAATTATTGATGTGGTAAATGAGTGCATTCACCAATGTTCCACTGTAGTTCCCATATCCAGGGTGAACCACCAATTCTGATGGTTTATTGAGCACCAATAAAGTGTCGTCTTCATATAAAATATCCAAAGGGATATTCTCTGGAATCAACTCAATCACTCGTGGAGGATAAGGCAACACAAATGAAATTTCATCCAACGGCTTCACCTTGTAATTGCTTTTCACCGTCACTCCATTCACCACTATGTTTCCTTCGTTGGCGGCATCTTGAATTTTATTTCGAGAAGTATTGGGCAAACGATCGTTTAAAAACTTATCAATCCGCAAAACGGCTTGGCCTTTATCGGCCACATATTTATAGTGCTCAAAAAGCTCATCACTATCCTGCTCTTCGTTAAAATCTTCCTCTTCTATCATCTAATGTGAAACTATAATTCGTTTGGTGACTGATTGTCCTTTTTGATCGATCAATCGGATTAGGTATACCCCATTTTGGTGATTGCCTAAATCCAATTCATGTTGTTGTACAAATTGATCCTCTTGTATAACTCTCCCTTGTATATCAAACAGCTGATAATTTACAACCGACTGATTGTCCTCTGACATTCTCAAGGTCAATTTCCCGTTGGTAGGGTTTGGATAAACCATCAAATCAAATGTTGGAAGCGATTGTTTTTCAACTGAAACCTGTGTTTTATTAATTCTAAAATAAGGACGTAGCATCATTGTTCCAGGATTGATAGCACCACTTGGAGAAGCAAATGAAACACCTCCATTTAAAGAATAAAACATAGAGTTTTTACGATCATTACTAAAGTCATACCCTACATTTAATGATCTAAACGTATTCTGTTCTATTCCGATGTAAAAATCACCACTTACTAGTAGGAAGGTATCTAAATGGTAGGTTCTAAATCCATTCTTATCAAAATATGACACGATATCTTTCATCGGCTTTTTGTACAATAGACTATCCATAGTCAAATCGCTCCAAACACATAAATTAAAAGTACTCCCTTCTATGTCAGCTCCTTGTTGTAAGAAATAAACACTAATTGCAGTCAATGAATCTTCTTCAACAAATGAAGTAAACCGCTGCGCCACTATCCCTTTTTTTCCAAAAGTAGTATCTGATAAATTCACACCATATCCAGCCTCTGCAGTTCCATCGTCATAGGCCAAATAATGGTCGAAACGCTGTTCGTGAAAAAGAGTGTCGTTTTCTGGAATAAAATCCGATGCACCTGTATTGTTAAATTGCGCAACGAATGTGGTGGTAAAAGTGTGCGCCGTGTCCATATCAGTTACAGGATATTCAAAATTTAACGGACTATTTTTTAAAGGATAATTTCGTCTTTGAGTTTCACCTCCATTCAAAGTAGTTGTAGTTGCTGTGTTTGATGGAAAAGGAAATTGTGGATAATAAGCTCCTGATGGATCACCGACAAAATAACGGAAATAGACTGTTTTTGAATCGGTTGTGTTATTTCCAAAAAAATTAGAAATCGTATCTCTCATTGTTGCTCCGGCCAACGCTGCATATTGCCAAAATGGAATCGCTGAATAGTCCTTCAACATGCTCGGATAGTTCGACTTAATGGCTACGTCATTGTAAACGATATCAAATCTAGTTCGTTGTTTATTTAAATAAACATAATCCAAATTCCAATTGTCATAGGCACCTGAGAGGTTCCCTTTATTGTTGAACCTAAATTGAAATCCATTGGCTAAAAAAGCACTATCTACAAACAAAATCTCTTGCTTGAATGGAGCATTCGGTCCACCTTTAGCTCCCCAAATCGATTTCCAACGATTGACACCTACATCATAAAACTGCAATACTAAAGAATCGTTTGGCTCAGGAGCGTCTCTGCTCAACCCTTGAGGCTGATAATAAAAACTCAAATAAACAGAATCGGCGCGTGTTAAGCCTGACAAGTCAATTGGAGCAGATGTTAAAAAGTCCGCATCACCATAGGTGTTCGTCGCAGAATTATCGTAAGCGCGTCCATAACGGTCTAATCCGTCAAAAGTAGCCACTCCATATGATGGTGGATTAAAAGCAAAACCATCATTAATCAATACAAAATCATTTTGCCACAAGGATTTCTTTCCATCTGCAGGAACAAGGTAACTTTGTATGGAATCTTGCTCATAATTAAATGCTGAAGGAATAGTATCCAATGGTTTGCCTAGGGTATCATAAATATTATAGGCCGGATAAACTGATCGAACAAATTGTTGATTGGGATATACCGAATAATCTTTTATAGTTATGGAAATTTGTGGATTAGCAGTAGTATCGATTACTGAACTATCCGCATTAAAGCGATAAGTATTTGTTCTCAATTCAGAAAAACGATCTGAGGTATCAGAAACTTGATTGCCTATGTACAGATAATAAAATACGGTATCAATCACGCCATTGTCCGTTTCTTTGGCGTTTAATTTTCGCATTTTATCTCGAGTAAAGTCGTCTTTAAAAGGCAGGCTTAGTGTATCAAACAAGTAAATAAACGATCGATACTGTTCTACTTTATCTTGACTAACAGCAGGCGCTCGATGAAATAAACTTGGATTGGAAGAAGGTACAGTTAAATAATCTTGAGCAAAAGTCCCAAAAGACAACACACATAAAATCGCTACAAATAATCTTTTCATTCTTTAAGGTTGAATCGTTTCAGTAGTATCAACGGCAGAATCATTCACCTTATTTTTATCCATCGTTAAAAAGATACTCACCAAACTACCAGAGTTAATTGATTTATCGGCGGCATAAGCAGGAATCTGTCGGTAAATAACGGCGTTTGCAGTATCTTCTGAAGTAATGACCGTTTCATCAAAATCCTCTGCCCCAATGGTCAACAAACTTGTTTTTAACAACACTTTTGCCATTTCCGCATTCATATGGTATAAGTAAGGAATAGGCACCAATTCGTCACCCAACCCTTTTCCAACCACTAAATCGATTACTGCACCTTTGTGAATTGGAGTTCCAGGTGTTACATCATTCCCTTTTTGCTGTTGTTTCAACACACAATTCGAACACGGATCGGACTCATAAGTTACTACGCCCAACTTTAAGCCATAAGCCGCTAATGTGGCTTCAGCTTGACGCATGGATCGGTCTATTAAATCAGGAACAGTCGTTTGTGGCGGCTTAACCGCAGTCACTGTCAAGTAAACTTTTCTACCTTTTTTCACCAAACGGCCTTCAGCAGGATCTTGTTCTATCACGGTACCTGCAGGTTTTTCTTTGAGGTAGATAGAATCCACAATCACATAATTGAGCTGACTTCTCTTAAAGACATCATCCAATTGATCTAACTTGTAGTTTTCAAAACTTGGAACTTCTATACTTTCTCCATGCAAGGTATAACCTGTCAAATAAGAAGATACGCCGATAAAAGCAGCAACAATTACAACTAACGCGATCAGCAGATTGATGACAAAAGCCTTAGAGAATACAAAACGAAAAAGGGTCATGAATTTTTCCTTTAAAGTCAACAAAGATATTAAATTTAAAGGAGGCTGTTGTGGCTTTCTTAATCATTTATAAGAGTTTGTTACTGAAGCATTTTTTAGGTGTTCCAAAATGACTTCATGTTCCTTTGATAAGAGAAACTAGACCGTTTCACTGTTAGAGAATAGACTACTTTTAGCTAAAAAGAGATCATTTACGCACTTATTTGACCAAATCGAAATCCAACAGCAATAAAAGAGTGTTCGAAATAAAACTATAAACGAACAAGATGTTAATAAAACCCTGAAATGATGGCTCAATTGCACCGCTATAATTTTAATTTAGCAATTGGATTTAATTCAGTAGAAAATGAACACAAAGCGAACCATAGCAGTTATAGCAGGAGGAGATTCTTCTGAAATCGTCATTTCTTTAAAATCTGCCCAAGTGGTCTATACCCATTTAGACAAATCACTGTATGATTGTTATTTGATAAAAATAATTGGCAAAGAATGGACGACAGAGATTGGCGACAAAACGTATCGAGTAGATAAAAATGATTTCAGTATCCTAACTTCAGACGTTCGTATTCAGTTCGATTGTGCTTTTATTGCCATTCACGGAACACCTGGAGAGGATGGAAAACTTCAAGGATATTTTGATTTATTGCAAATTCCTTACACTACCCCTAGCCTATTGAATACAGCAGTTACTTTTAGCAAATGGTATTGCAACACTTTATTGAAACAATTGGGCATTCGATGTGCGAACTCTGTTTTACTCAGAAATGGAATGAGTTATGATGAAAATGCCATTGGCCAAAAATTAGGATTTCCTTGTTTTGTGAAGCCAAACAATGCTGGAAGTAGTTTTGGAATTAGTAAAGTGAAGCAACAATCGGAACTAGAAACGGCCATTCAAAAAGCCTTTGGCGAAGACCATGAAGTATTAATAGAAAGCGCCATGGTGGGACGAGAAGTGACTTGTGGGGTATTGAATTATAAAGGAAAAGTGATGGCTTTGCCGATTACTGAAATCGTTTCTCAGAATGAATTTTTCGATTTTGAGGCGAAATACAATGGCGCTTCTCAAGAAATTACTCCAGCAAAAATAGACGATGTATTGGCTGCAGAAGTTCAGAAAACGGTTGTTCAAATTTATCAGCAATTCAATATGACAGGGGTGATTCGAATTGATTTCATCCTTCAAGAAGCAGGTCCTTCGGTAATTGAAATCAATACAGTTCCAGGATTAACAGAAGGAAGTTTAATTCCACAACAGGCACTAGCAGCCGGAATTTCATTGAAAGATTTATTTGGAAACGCCATTGAACGAGCTATTTTGAATTCGAAGACTTAAACACCTGATTTAAAAATAGATTATACTGTTTTAATTACTTTTACTGCCCATTTTTAAATCAGAAATAAAGTATAAATAGATCAAGTATCTTTACGCCTCTAGAAATCCAACCTCATGAAAAAAGTACTCATCGTTTCTTATTATTGGCCGCCAAGTGGAGGTGCTGGAGTGCAACGATGGTTGAAGCTTTCCAAGTACCTCGCCCAAAAAGGAATTGAAGTACATATTTTGACGGTAGATGAAAAGGTGGCGAGTTATATGCAATTGGATGAAAGTTTAAAGCACGACATTCATCCATCGATTCAGGTGCATAAAACCTCTTCATTTGAACCGATCAATTACTACTCTAAATTAGTTGGAAAGAAAAACGTACCGACTGCTGGTTTCTCTAATGTGAACAACGAGAGTCGAATTCAGAAATTGGTGAATGCCATTCGAAGCAACTTTTTTATTCCTGATCCTCGTGTAGGTTGGAAAAAATATGCGGTGAGAAAAGGAAAGGAAATTATCAAAGAACATCAAATCAATACTGTAATTACGACTAGCCCGCCCCACTCCACTCAGTTGATTGGGATGGATTTAAAAAAGGCTTTTCCTCAACTAAAATGGATTGTTGATTTTAGAGATCCATGGACGGATATTTACTACTATTCTTTGTTGGGTCATACTGCACTATCCAAGAACATCGATAAGCGATTGGAACGAGAAGTCATTGAAAAGTGTGATCAAATCATTACAGTGAGTCAGGGATTTAAGGATTTGTTTTTACCCAAATCGAACAAAATTAGTGGCGATAAATTTCAACTCATTCCCAATGGGTTTGATCCTGAGGATTTAGTAGAAAGAAGCTCCACTTTTTCTGATGCTTTCACGATTTGTTACACCGGAACCATGTCTGACCAATATGAGCCAGAATCATTTTTGGAAGGATTAAAGACTACTATCGATAAATACCACACTCATAAAATCAAGTTGCAGATTGTGGGTTCTATGTCTGCCAATATTGAACAATACATCAAAAAGCTAGACTTGCCATTGGAATACATTGCGAGTGTTCCTCATTCGGAGATTACTCATTATCAAAAGAACGCTGATTTATTGTTACTATTGATTCCGAACATTAATTTAGGAGATGGCATTGTGCCAGGAAAATTGTTTGAATACTTGGCCAGTGAAAACCAAATTGCAGCCTTGGCATCATTAAGCGGAGATGTGGCTAAAACAATACAAGCTTGCGATGCCGGACAAACTTTTGACAGAAGTAGCAGTCAAGAAATTGCCGACTTTATAGAAAAGCAGCTGTTGCGATTTGAAGCTGGCGATGCACTTAAAACTGCTCCCGAAAAAATCAAGCAGTATTCTAGAGATTTCCAAGCAGCACAAGTTGCGGAGTTGATTGTGTAAAATAAAAAGTCTTTACTTCAATGTATTTGTCAGGCAGAGCTTTTTGTCTAGATACTAACTCTCGAAGGGTTAGTATTAAGCCGCTTACTAACCCTCCGAGAGTTAAATCGTTCATTTTTTTCCTCCTTCAACATTAGAACACATTCACACCAACCAAACGCTCGCTCTGCTATCATAAATTCGTAGTTTTGTGACTTCAAAAAATCATTCAAATTTAACCACTGATGAACAACAACGATATTTTACGCAGAACGCGTTACACTTTTGATTTAAGCGACGACCAAATGATTCAAATATTTGCACTTGCCGATCATGAAACCACTCGTGCTGAAGTGAGTGACTGGTTAAAAAAAGACGACAATCCAGAGCAACAGCAGTTGTACGACAAAGAATTGGCGACTTTCTTGAATGGATTCATCAACCTAAAAAGAGGTAAAAAAGAAGGCCCACAGCCAAAGCCTGAAAAAAGCTTGAACAACAATATCGTGCTTCGAAAATTCAGAATTGCATTGAATTTGAAAGATGAAGACATGCTTGAAATTTTAGATTTAGCCAATTTTAGATTTGGAAAATCGGAATTGAGCGCTTTATTCAGAAAGCCCGATCACCAACACTTTAGAAAATGTAAAGATCAAGTTTTGAGAAACTTCATTTACGGCATGCAGCTAAAGTACAGACCTGGACCTGACGAAGCTTAAGTTCCAATGAGCCTTTCTATTAAACAACAACTGACTGCAAAGTTGGTCAGTATTCTTACAGATAAGTTGGACGAACTAGCTGTCAACATTGCCTCTACTCAAGAATCTAGGGACAGCGACACCAAAAGTAGCGCTGGCGATAAATTTGAGACCTCTAGAGAAATGGCTCAAATTGAGCTTAACAACTTAGAAAACCAAGCCGACAAAACGGCTCGTTTACTGAACGAGCTAAAACAATCCAACTTCAAAACAAATGCAACTGTTGGTTATGGCAGCTTGGTAACCACCAACAATGGAACATATTTTCTCTCCATCCCTTTCGGGAAATTGCCTTTGGATTCCACCGAATACTTTGTGATTTCATTGGCCTCCCCAATCGGTCAAAGCTTGAATGGCAAAACCGTTGGTGAGTCTTTTTCATTTAATGGGAAGAAGTACAGCATTACTAGTATTGGCTAGGCAACTCTCTTTTTAACACTTTATTTTTCAACACCCTGAGTGAATGCTTTATTTTTTACCTTATCTTCGGATTTGGAAATTGCAAATCACTTTAATGGAAGCTGTAAATTATCCGTTTTTATTTGTCCACTAAGGTGGAAATGATATTAAACGACTAATACGTGTCCGCTAGAGTTGGAACGTTTTTATGATTGATTTTGAAATAAATAAAATTTAGATTACTAAAAAATAAGCATCAGGACAAAAGGTGAATAAACGCACCTTTAATTTTTTCAGATGTTGGCGATAATTGAAAAAATAATGAAACCATTTAAAAGAAAATGTCCTTTTTGTAATACATTCTCAACAGTTACTGACGATAATTTTCATCAAGGGAGAACAGTTTTATCGATAAATAATGCAAAAGGACCGAAGTCGTTTTATTCTGAGTTCATTGTATGCCCCAACCCTGATTGTAATCAATTTACTTTATCTACGTATCTATTTGACGCAAAAGGAGCATGGTCTGGCGGGACACTCAGTTATAAGGATGGAGAAATGATTAAGAAATGGGATTTGATACCAAATTCTGAAGCTCAAGTTTTTCCAAATTACATACCTAAACCATTGATTCAAGATTATGAAGAAGCTTGTTCAATTAGAGATTTAAGCCCAAAAGCATCTGCAACCCTATCACGAAGATGTTTGCAAGGTATGATTAGAGATTTTTGGGGAATCTCTAAATCTAGACTTTATGATGAAATTAACGCATTACAAGATAAAGTTGACCCTTTGACATGGCAGTCTATTGATGCAATAAGACAAATTGGGAATATAGGTGCTCACATGGAAAAAGACATTAATCAGATAATAGAAGTAGATCCTAAAGAGGCACAATTGCTAATCGAATTGATTGAGTTATTATTTAACGAATGGTATATCAATAGATATGAAAGGGAACAGAGATTGAAAAAAATTGTAGAAATTAGTGAGACCAAGAAAGATAATAAGAAAAAATAACTATCATCAACACGGTAAATAGCAAATAGGGCGTTCGGTGGTTTACGAAAGTTCAATGCTATTTACAAACCTCACCAAATCGTTGATTTGGCTTTTAAAAATGAATAAATTAAAAACAAAAGACAACGTTTTAGCTCAGTGCAAACCTGAAAGTTTATCGCTTTCTATTGCCCTATTTGCCATATAATAACCATTAGAGCCAATTTACACGAAATGAGTAACCATATATTAGCTATAGGAATAGACAACTATAAAAGTTGCACCAAACTTAATAATGCAGTTAGAGACATTGATAATATTTTAGACATTCTTACAGAGAAGTATGACTTTGATAAATCAAATGTTGTTAAACTTATTAATGAGGAAGCTACTCTTGAGAATATTATGAATGAACTCGAAAATTATTTGACTACTCAAGATGAAAGTCAAAATCTGATAATACTCTTTTCCGGACACGGTGAATTTGATGACTTATTACAAATGGGATATCTAATTCCGCAAGAAGCATTGCCATATTCAAAAGCAACATATCTACCATATTCTACATTATTCAGTTATATAAAAGCTTTAAAATCCCATCATATTTTACTAATATCTGATTCTTGTTTTTCGGGAAGTGTATTTACACCTTATAGAAAAATGGAAACTTCTAAAGAGAAACTAGATAAAATCCCCTCTAAATGGGCAATAACTTCAGGAAGATTAGAACCTGTGTCTGACGGAGAGCCAGGGAAAAATAGTCCATTTGCTGAAGCTTTGATAAATATTCTTGAAAAGAATTCAGATTCATTAAGTATTTCTGAATTATCGAATCGAATAGTATCAGAAGTCGCAGAAAATGTGGAGCAAATTCCAAGAGGAGAACCTTTACAATCCTATGGTCATAAAGGCGGTGAATTTATTTTTACAAAAAAAGAGAGTAATAAAAAACCGAATCCAAAAAAAATTAAAAAATATTCAGAAAATACTGAATTACTAAGCCTTATAGAATCTAACTATGAATTGGAAGATAAAATAGAAGAAGCTGAAAATGAGAACAAAACTGGAACTGTAAGAAGATTAACAAAAGAAAAGGAAAGCTTGAGTAACCTTTTGAATAAAGAATTAGTCAAAGAGTTAGAAGTCCAACGTGTAAATGTTTCTCTAAAAATAAAAAATGGAGATAGTCCTTTACCACAAGAATATATTGAGAAGCACGAAGAAACAATAAAAATCAGAAAGCTTAAAAATGAAGTTGTTAAAAAACAGAAATATGAAGAAGCAGCAAACTTAAGATATGAAGAGAAAAAACTAGAAGAGGAGCTTGAAGAAATTCTAAATCATAACCAAATACTGGAAAAATTAGTATTAAATCCAGAATCTTTATATAATGACTACTTCATTTCACAATTAATTATGAAAAAATCCAGTTTTGAATTTGATAAAAGAGAGAGAATTGAGGAATTTTTTGGACGACTTTTGTTTTTTGACCTTTCATTTAAAAATGGGAAAGTTTCACCTTTCGTTTATAAAGATAGCAGAACAAAAATAGTTGAAATATTAAAATCTGAATTAAATTAAACTGTCTCTAAGCAAGTAGATGGCTCCGACTAAAGTAGCCGGAGTTCACCTCTCACACCACCGTACATACGGGTCTCGTATACGGCGGTTCGCAACCCATCTTTCCAATCGCTCTTTACACCGATTGAAACTATTCCATACTTTCTGAAAAGGCTACAGATTCCTAGGGAATCGGTCACCCATTAATGAAATTTACTGCTCCTAATCTAATTTCTGAAAGGATTGCGTTCAGTCCTTCCCTACTTGTGAGACCTGTGTAGTTATTATACACCTCGTTTCCAATAGGTACTATGACTTCGGCTGACTTCTCTGTTCTGACAACTCGTGACTACAGAGATCTCCCTTGGTAAGATAAACCGTGCCGGCCGGCAGGCGGGTATCCTTCCATCTAATCCCGCAGAATCTACATAATAGCCCTTTTTGTATTCTTAGGGCTTTACAATGATGTGGTTGCTTACCCGAGCTTATATGCCTCATATCCTGTTCCTGTTCGTCGGTTCAGACTTTTGTAGTTTCGCTTACTTCACTTCTAAGGTCGCCCTTAACAAGCTTGCGTCTTACTAATGCTTCTAGGCACGACCCTAGCGCATAAGGGACTTACACCCTTTGGATTAAATTCAATATTTTAAAAGAACTTATTTATATTTACCATTCAAGGCACACACAATGTATATAAAAAATAGGCGAAACAGTAGTGAATTCAAGGCTTTCAGCTCGTATCAAACTTTGTACTTAACCGAAAGTTTTGTGCTTCGAAATCGCCTACATTTCATATACTAACCGTTATAAGCAAGCTGAAAAAAACGAGAAAGTAAAATGATCAAAGTAACAGTTAAACAGGCTGAAAAAAATGAATTGAATTGGGTAAATGCAAAATATAGTGAAGTAGATTTTGTTAAATCTAATTATGAAAACGAATATATTGTTATTGCCAAAGTAGGAAATGAAAATGCTGGACTTGGTAGATTAGTAAAAATTGATGAAAATAATATAGAACTCGGAGGAATTTATGTATTTCCGAATTATAGAGGTTTAGGAGTTGCTGAAAATATAGTTCGGAATTTATGTGATAGAAATCCATTTGGCAAATCTGTTATATGGTGCTTACCTTTTGAAAACTTATTGAATTTCTATTCAAAATTTGGATTTCAAAATTGTGAGAATATTAAAGCACCTGAAAAAGTAGCGAGTAAACTAAATTGGTGTAATTCTGAAAGTCAATATGGAAAGACAGTATTGCTTCTTTGCAAAACGAATTAATAGCCAGCTTACAACACGGTATAAAAAACATAGGGCATTTATGCTAAACCGAAAGTTCTGTTCAAATTAACAAAGTCCGCCAAATCGTTGATTTGGCTTTTAAAAATGAATAAATTAAAAACAAAAGACAACGTTTTAGCTCAGTGCAAACTTGAAAGGTTATCGCTTTCTACTGCCCTACTTGCCATATACTAAACGTTATGCTTAATTCAAAATCTAAAATATTTAAACTCTAAAATTGGTTTGATAAAAAGAACTGAAATAATTATTTTAAGTACTATAATCCTTATTATAGCCGGATATATAACTTATCAAGTTACTTTGAATTCGCCAATGTATATAGGTTATATCAGAACTGAGGAATCAAAGGGTAATTACTTTTATATCTATGGCTACTACAATAAAAAATATAATAATATAAGAGACCTCAAGAGACAAGATATTGTCTATACAGAATCATTACGCCATGATGCAAAAGAGTTTAATTGGATATCAAGTGGATATAATGATAAAAATGAAATGATGCCTGTGTTTTTAGAATATCATGATGATTCTACTCGAAGTATATTAAATGATGAATTTGCAGAAAATAATATTCATTTATTTTACTCAAAAACCTTCTATAACAGGAGTGAAGAGAAAAACTTTACATTACAATCTTTCTATATTGGCTCTCCTGATTCTATAGAATTTATCAATCATAGACTTAAAAGAGATTCAATTATTAAGACATTTGGCTATTAGTATCGTGAATGAAAGTAGAAATTATCAAGGTAGATTTTGAACAAACAAAATCAGTAAACATTGGCTTTCCAAATTATCACTTAGTTTCAGTATAAATGGACAACTTATTTGACTCGAGTGTTTTTTTATGAGTACTTGACTCAGAGAACAATAACTCTTTACAACATAATGTAAAATTCATTGGGGGTTTAAGTAGTTAGGTTAGTTTTGGTGCTGTTTGACGTCCCACAAAATCCACTTGCAAAATTATAGAAAATTATAAAGTCGCTTCGTGTGTTTTGTTATCCAATAGCTATCGAATTAGTAAATTGTGAGTGATAATTTTTTCTAACTTACAATACACTAAACAGAGGCCTTAATTAATGTTGAACGAGTAATAATCAAAAATGAATATCCAAAAAGAAATCATTCTAGTGACATCAGAATATTTTGAAGACCATATTGACATTTTAAAGTTAAAAAATGCCTCCAAAGAGTATAAATCTATAATGAATGAGATTTGTGGACAAAACATGGATACAGAAGAGGGGCGAATTGATGTAGAATTAAACAATGGTAAGGCGCTCGGCACATTTTGGGCAGCGGCTTGTCTTGATGATTTCTTGAGAACAAGACAAATTGTTAGAGGAATAAATGAGGCCATTAAAGAGAAAATTAATTGTCAAAAACCAATTCATATTCTTTATGCAGGAACAGGGCCCTATGCTACACTTATTCTTCCCATTATCCTTAGATATTCAAAACAAGATGTGAAATACACATTTTTAGAAGTAAATCCACTTAGTTTCCGGATATTAAAGAATGTCATTTTAAAATTAGGTTTAGCGGATTATGACCTAACATTTGTAAATGAAGATGCAACTAAATATCAAATAAATTCTGAAGATGAACCTGACATTATTATAAGTGAGACCATGCAAAATGCGTTGGCTAAAGAACAACAGGTTCCAATTTTTATAAACTTGATGAGTCAGATAACGAAAGATTCTATATTTATTCCTGAGAAAATAGAGCTATTTATTGGCCTTAAAAACAAAGGAATTCCCTTTGAAGAACTTCAACCCAATCATTATATCAAAGAGAAGAAAGTGTTTGAAGTTAGTAAAGATGCAATGTTCCCTTCCAATCAATCAGAGACACAAACAACAAGAGCAGCTACTTTCTCAAAGCAGCAAACTGTAATTGGAAAGGAAAAGTTGACGAACTCTGATCAACTTGTAATTGTCACCGAAATTCAAGTGTATAAAAATGAAAGAATTGGCATTAATGAAATTGGTTTGACTACTCCCATTTATATTCATGAGATTTCTGATAATCTAAAAGGTTCAATAATCATTGACACACAATATGAAATTTCTTCTGAGCCCAAATTAGATTACAAAATATCTTATTCTCTCTAGAATCTAAAATCACTTTAAGAAAACAGATAAATGGGACACATTAAAAAGATCATTCTCATCGTAAGTATTATAATCGGATTAACTTCCATTTTTCACTTAACTTCGAGATTGAAAAATTAGATAGTAAATAGTTAAGTTAACATATTATGAAATGGCCTTTATTACTTTTAGTTATTGTTGTGTTTCTAGTAGCCTATTTGGCCAAAAAAAGAACAATAAAATTAAATGTTTGAAGTGCGATTTCGAGGGAGAGAATATAAAATCAATCTGCCCAAGTTGTGGTTATAACAACAAACCATTAAGTGTATTAAAAAGTGGAGCAGGCGGCGGTTATAGTTAAATCGAACAATTAAAAACTCTTATGAATTTCAAAAAGTCATTTATACTATATCTTACCTTTTGTTTAACTAGTTGTGCGACTTTTAAAAGCGGCCTTGTAAAAGACGACAAGGTAAAATTGACCAAAGAAAAATTAGTGACATTCAATGCTGATTTTGAAAGTTTCTCCCATAAATACAGTGTTATAAAAAAAGAATTTAATTATCCTATAAGAAACACAGAACTCATAGACGCTTTATTCAGAGTGTATAAAAACACTATTGATAGTTCTGTTTGTGATTTTTATAACGTTCAATTTATGAGTGAGGACACTTTACTTCTTAAATGCAAAGCATTAAGTGATAGCACCATCTATAGTTATAAGATTGCAGGAAAATTAAAAAGAAATGGTTTCTTTCATTTAAATAATACTTTTTTAAAGTGCCATGGAGTTCCACTTTTAGCCGGAGGGTGTGACAATGAAAAGACAAGAGTGGGAATTTCAAAAGACAATGAACTACTTGTTCAAACTTCAATAGATGGCTTTGGAGCAATTCTAATTCTTTTTGGCTCAGGTATCAGTTTTAATACTATAGAATACTATAAACCGAAAAAATCAATCGAATAGCCAGTTAGAATTATTAAAATAGAAGAATCAAAACCACACAAAGCTTTAGCCTGATAAAAGAACAGATGGTTCAATTTTACAATGTCTCAGATATTATAAAACGCAATTTTAGAGAAGTTGATTTCTTATAAATTCACAACAGACAGAGACTTCCAAACAAACGGCTACTTCACTCACGAGCAAACCACAAAAGCCTCTTTTCAACACTTTACTTTTCAACTAGCTATCAGTTTATTTTAAAAAATAAAGTATCTTGTTGAGTTGAATAATAGATCAATTAAATCTACAAACCTCAATAGTATAAATGAAACCGACGCTTTATTCCAATTTAATCCAATACTCTTTCTCTCTGTTTTGTTTTAAACGCTTATCGGTTAAAATGCAACGAAATCCTATTATTTCGTGTCTATTGTTAAACAACCCACCTATAACACACTAAATTATGAAAACAATAAAAGCTGCAGCTATTCTATTGGTTTTAGGAGTCATTTATTTATACTCTTCTAAAACTGATACTGAACCTATTGTCGAAAAGAAAACGAAGGATCACTTGGTAGAAAAAGCAATCCCTTCTGATTATTGGGAAAGTAAATGGTCTTATCCTTCTACGAGTCCACAAACAGAAAATTTCAAACAGAGTGTAAAACTAGCAGAGAAAGCAAATTTAGCAGCGCTAAGTCAAGTCAATAAATCAGGACTTTCCAGTAAATGGCGAACAGAAGGGCCTACCAATATTGGAGGCCGAATCAATTGTTTATTAGTAGATTCACGCGACACCAACACCATTTTTGCAGGTATGGTTGCAGGAGGAATCTTTAAAACGAACAATGGAGGAAACACTTGGTTTCCCATCACTGATGATTTTGCTTTTCTCAGTATCTCCGATATTATCCAAGATCCATTGTTCCCCAATACGATTTATGCCGCTACTGGCGATCGAAATTTTGGCAGTTGGAGCAGAATTGGAGATGGTGTAAAAGTGAGCCGTGATGGAGGAAAAACATGGCAATCAGCTGGATTAAACAATGTGGGAATCGTTTCTAAACTCATTATCGATTCAACCAATCGAGTACTTTGGGCATCTGTACTAGGAAATCCACGTATCAATTCCTCACAAAAAGGGGTGTTCAAATCAACAGATATGGGAATCACCTGGCAAAACGTGCACAATGTTAGCAGCAGCGCAGGCGCTATCGACATGGTAATGGATCCAGTTAATCCACAAGTTTTATACGTGAGTTACTTTAATCGAGAAAGAACTTCAGCTGTAAGTATAGCATCTGGAAATGATGGAAGAATATGGAAAACCGTTAATGGAGGCACAACTTGGACCAAACTAACCAACGGCCTACCCAACTTTCCAGTAAGTAGAATTGGTTTAGCTATTTCACAGCAAAACTCCAATAAAATCTACGCGACAATAGTTGATTCAACTTTCAATCACGAAGGCTTGTATTTGAGTCTAAATGGCGGTCAATCATGGGTGAAACAACCGGCCATTAATCTTCCTCCTAGTTACACTGGAGGTTTTGGATGGTATTTTGGTCAAATTCGTGTTAACCCTGCCGATGACAATGAAGTGTGGTTGCTAGGCGTAGAACTATTTACTTCCACAAATTCAGGGATTGCTTTTGCTCAAACCGTTCCTGATTGGCAAACTTATGAAGTACATGCCGACAAACACGACTTGGTTTTTTATGGTCAAAATAAAGTATTATTGGCAACAGATGGTGGACTTTACAAAGGTTTTGATGTCATTACCGACCCTGACAATTGGGTAGATATTGATTTAATTCCGAACAACCAGTTTTACAGAATAGCCATTAATCCGCACTTAAGTAATGTATATGCTGGAGGAGTGCAAGACAATGGAACAAGCGAGGGTACTCATACACAACCTGCCAATTGGAAACGAGTTTTTGGTGGCGATGGTTTTCAGATGATCTACGATCCTGTAAATCCAAGTATTTATTACTGTGAAACACAATATGGTAATTTGTACAGTTTTGATACCAGTTCGAGTTTTACCAATTATAACTTTGACAATGGGGTAAGCGCCGACCGAAACTGGGACATGCCATTCATTATGAGTCGATTTGACAAATATAAGCTCTACTGCTTATCCGACCAAATTTTCGCTACCAACAATGGTCCATTCGGTTCTTTCACTCCTATTCATACTGGAATTTTAAATAATGGCACCTCCACAATGACCAACAGTTTTGGATCTGCACTTTGTGAATCTAAAGTGGACAGGGATTTACTTTACGCAGGAACGGGCGATGGAAATGTTTGGCGAGTACATGCCATTACGGGTGCAAAAACCAATATTACAGCTGGATTACCGAATCGATATGTAACAGCGTTAAACACCTCTTCTACCAACACCAATTTAGTGGTAGTTTCTCATTCAGGTTACCTTGATTTTCAGAATACCCCTCACCTCCACCTTTCGTTGGATAGAGGAAACAATTGGACACCAATTACTGGTGATTTGCCTCCTTTTGCTTTGAACGATGTGGAAATATTAGACAATACAAGCGACTCTGTTCTTTTTGTAGCATCAGATGTGGGCGTTTACGTTACCTACAATAGAGGAATCAATTGGTATCGAATAGGGAACAATATGCCTATGATTCCTGTGAACGACATTGAGGTAGATTATGTGGCCAATAGATTAATTGCCGGAACACACGCTAGAAGTATGATGAGTTTTGATCTAGACAGCCTATTGAGTCCGATTATTATTGGAAGCCGTGAGCGATATATGGACAACCAAGTAACCCTCTACCCTAACCCAGCGAATAGCTTTGTGAATATAGAAACTGGCGCATTTAAAGCCACTTCTGTAACTGTTTTAAATGCTTCAGGTAAAATGATTCAGCAACAGAATACCGTGGATAAAAATTTCAGAGTTGATGTGTCTCAATTAAAGCCAGGGATTTATTTTATTGCATTGAATGGAACCGATTCTAGAGTGGTTAAAAAGATAATGGTGGCTAGGTGATTATTAGAAAAAAGAGGATTCTACTTTTATATGATTAGAAAGGCAGAAATGCACTTGATTCTTTTTAATACTTTATTTTTCAGTGGACTGAATGATTGTTTATCTTTTTGACTTATCTTCGGGTTCGGAATTTCTCAAAAAATAAATAACTACTAAAATGTATCCTCTAATAATTGAAGAAAGAGTCATTTCTATTATTTAGATGTTAAGAGTAATAATAAAAATAACTATCTATGGATGATAAAACACTTGGGATTATTGAAGCAATTGGAAAACAATGGAAATTTATAGCTACTATTTTCGTAATAATCATATTCATAGTCAAGTGGAAAACTATCTGGTCTTTTGTAGAAAACTTCACACAAATAAGAGTAAAAAGAGGAGAAAATGAAATAGAATTTCATAGAAAGGAATCAGAGAAAGAGGAAGTTAAAGATCATAAAATAAAACAAGACAAAGTTAATCCTGAAAGTGAGTTATTAGAAGACGAGAATGAAAAACTTGAAAAGAACAAAGAACCTGACAGTCTTCTTTATTTATATCATAACACATTAAGAAATAAAAAATTTAAAGATGCTGAAACCCATTTTCAATTGCTGCTTGAAAAAGAAAATGACTTACTTAAAAGGAATGAATTAAAAAATAGAGACTTCTATTTGAGACATATATTTGGAGATATACATGCATTTGAGGAATTGGAAAAATTCTCATCAACCATAGTAAACGACAACGAACAAAAATCTTATTCACTTTATTACTTAGGTTTAATTTACAATGAATCTAATAATTACAAAAAATCAACGGACCTTATTTTAGAAGCTTTACAATTGACTAGTAAAGACGAACAGAAAGTAATGTGCATAAGTAAATTGTCAATCATATATTATGAATATGATTTTGTAGAGAATTCTCTAAATATAATTTTGGATCATATCAATAACATAAATAATAGAATACCTAAATCAAACTTATACAAATCTATTGCAGATTATTACAAAAAAACAGACAATAAAATATTAGAAGCCGTTGCATATCAAAAAGCATTAGAGCTTGCTCCAAATAATACATCTTTAATGTTTGATTCAGCATACAACTATTGCGAAGCAGAAAACGACTTAAAAGATATTGGTGTATTACTCTATAAAAAACTAATAACTATTAATCCTGAAAATTCTAGTGCATTAAACAATTTAGGAGTTGCTTACAAAAAATTAGATTTAGATATTAAATCGGTTAACGCGTATAAGTTAAGTTTCGAGAAAGAGAGTTCACTTGCGGCTTCAAATATTGCATATTTGCTAATTAATAGTGGGTTTAAAGATGAAGCTACCGATTTTTTGAACAAAGCAAAAGATTTAAATGAAGAAACTCATGATAGTATTTTTAATGCAACTACGCATCTTAACAACAAAGTGAGGATCGAAAAAGAAAAAGAAGAAAATATAATAAAGAAAGCAACTAAAAAATATAAATTTTTAGCTCATTATGGGGATTCAGCATTTACTAATACAGTTATCTCAATTGAAGCTTCTGATGAATGGAGTTTTGAAAACAAAATAGTTGATTTAAAATTAACCGATAAATTAATAAATTTAAAATGGGCAAACGGAGAAGAAAAACACGAGATTAAAGGAATACTAATTAAAAATTCAATTTCTTCCACATTTGTAAAACCAAAGAAAAATCCATACAGTTATTCAGAAGAGAGTAAGTATACTTACACTAATCATATGGGATATGGATATATCTCATCAAAAAACGAAATTAATTTTTTGTTTGAGATTGAAAATAAGATTGTTGAATTTAAATTTAATAAAAAATATTACGCACAATAACCCTCTTGATTATTTATGAGGCTTTATATCAATTTCGAAAAGTATCTCGATTTTTTTTATAAACAATTGATTTTATGATTAAAGAACAAAACAGCGACAAAAAAACTCCTATTTCCACGACCTTCAAAAGAGTATCCAAAATTATGTTTCTAAAATTTTATCACTAAGGCTTATTTAGAATTGTATTATCAAACCGCCCAATTGAATCTAGAATACTCAACATTAGTAACAAGCCAATTACAATATAAAAAAAGAGAATGAGACATTATTTGAAAAAGGATTAAAAATTATACTTCAAGAAAGAAGTGAGACCGAAATAAAAATTACTACTCCGAAGTATGGACATGAAATCTACCTCTAAATTATGATTAGTAAAAACTCATTTAATTTTATGATTTACATCAATAAAGCAATAATTCTTTTATTCCTACTGCATCAAGGGCAAACTTTTGCATGTAACTGCAAAAGTTTTGGCTCGCTTGAGAGTCTAAGAAACATAAGTTATGAATACTCTGATATAATCTTTCTAGGTGAATTGGTCAATTATGATACTTCTAATCTGACTTATTCTTTTGTAATTAAAGATCTTTTTAAAGGACAATTTTTATCAGACACTATTCAAGGTAATGGTCTTACATCCTGTTCTAGTTTTCCTAATGTAAGTGGATTTTGGATTGTTTATGCAAAATTAGATGATCAATCAAATCTCATTGATATCAGCCAATGCTTAGCATCAAGAAGTTTCCAAAACCCTTTTTGTTTAGGATGTTATACCCCACCGATTCCTCTTGCTCTTGACGAAGTGATAGACGAAGCTTACCTTAAGAGATTGAAAGCAGAAAGGAAACTATTGATTGAAAAAGCAAGGCAAGATTGGATGGATGAGGTGAAATTATTAAAGGATAAAGCTCAAAATAAATAATCATATTACTACTAATTAAAAGAAATCATATCAACAAAACCCCAAAAAATCAAATTGATTTTTTGGGGTTTTTAGATTTAAATAGTAGGTGAATGATCTAGTTTATTGAAAGAACTCCTTTAAAAAAATGGATGGCTTTCCTCCTGATATCGCAGTATATCCTTCTTGAGAAAAGGTCTCTCCATTTTTAGTTTTACCAGAGATCATGATATTTTTAGATCCGGCAGAAATAGGACCAGTCCAATCGCCTGAATCTACTTGTACGCCCATTTCGTGTGGTGTACCAATTTTCGTGGCAATAATATTTCCTGTTCCATTGGTGATCAACAAGCGTACTCCAATTGCGGGAGGAGGAAAAGACTGAGTCACTGTAAGGTTCGTTAATGCGCCAAGTGTTATAAAACCTGAATCATGAGCTACATTTACACCTGCATCAGCTACATCTGCCGCCATCATACGAATCGTTCTACCAAACTCTGGTTTTTTTGAGTTGTTCAAACAAAACATCCAAGGCGAAGTAGATTGACTACCTGATTCTGTTTCAAATGTGGCATAATACTTACCATGAACATTCAATGGGTTGGTTACTTTCCCTTCAGAATCTAAATTTAGATTATAAAAAGAGTTCAATCCTAAAGTGCCTACTGAATAAGTACCTGTTCCTCCAGTTAAAATCACTTCACTTAAAGGCTCCAATGGGTTAAAATATTGATAGATTGTTACGTTTTTTACTTTTATTGGTATAGGTTGCATAGGTTTAAGTTTTACGAGTTTTTAATTAATTTCCTTAATATTAGTAATGTGAGCAGTACCATTTAACGATTTGTAAATGCTTACAATCGCAGCTCCAGTTACAGGAAATCTTGTCACTGCTTCTGTGTTACAGAAAAAATGGTAATTCATACCTGCTACTACTTGCTGAGACACTGCTACCGGAGTATATGTTACTCCTATAAGTCCTTTTAATGCTTCATCAAAAACGACTTTACTTTCTTTACTGATTTCACTAGTATAAGGTGAAAATGCTCCTAACATATTTGAATTTGACATGTTGATATGGTTTTAGTTTTCCTACTCTATTTAAAATAGGCTTTTCAGATCCCGCCTGTAGAATCAAAAACTGATAGTAGCTACTCAATCAAATATTTAGTTTTTGATTACCCTACAAATCTCTGATGAAAGTTTTGGTTGTATTAGAGTAGAAATACCAATTTCTGTAAAACAGGTATTTATACATCATTGACTATTAAAGGGTAGATGAAAAATGATGGTGAATGCATTCCAAGAAATTCGCTAAGCTCTTTCTGAAAAGTAGTCTTCAATGAAGTTTCAATAATTTTAGTTTCTCTTGCTTATAATATGTGATAAAAAAGACTACATCTGTCCCCTTCTGATTTCAACTTCCAATTCATCTCACACTAAATGAGCGTCATCTTCGTCAAACATTAAAATACCTATTTCTAGGTATTGTGATCTTATGGCGGTCATTCTAGCTTTACTCCAACCATAAAAATAGAATTATGACAAAGATCGCCCGTCTATTTTTTGGTGATGAATCGTAAAAATTCAAACTAAATAATTCTCAAATTTTAAACCAATTCAGATGAAAACTTTAAAGATTACATTATCCACTCTCTTATTATCCACATTAATGGTAATGAGTAGTTGTAAAAAAGAAAAAGGCTGTACTGATGTAAACAGTGTCAATTTTAATGCTGATGCAGAAGAAAGTGATGGGTCTTGTATTTACCAAGGAGAACTTGTTTTTTGGTATAACAAACAAACTTCGGAGGATCTTGCGAATGACGATGCGACGACATTAACGTATTATGTAGATGGCCAGGTTATTGGAACTTACAACGTGAGCCTATTTTGGGCGAATGAACCAACGTGTGGTCAAAGTGGTTCTATCACTGTGACTAAAAATTTGGGGAGCATCACCAATAAAACTTATTCTTATAAAGTGATAGATGATACTGGATTTGAATATTGGAGCGGAGTAGAAAACTTTACTGCAAATACCTGCACTTCTTTGGAATTGACGTTTTAGAAAACTGATCAAAATGGTCTATGGATTTTTATGAATCGATGGACCATTTTTTTTGGAAAACCATTCATTCAGAGAGGAAATCCAATCTATGGATTAATCCCACTACTTCAAGTCAGCAATAAGAATTACTTGTTTACATTCTCCTTGCATCCAACGGGCAGTTGTTTTCTTGCATTACAACTCAAATTTACTTTCTTGTTATTGGTATTTTTTTATAAAAATCGGTCAAGTTTATTCTTGCAACACTATAAATTTGTCGCAAAAAAAGGTCAATAACGCATAATATATACTTTATTGACCTTTCTATCAATCCATTTCAACCTATTCTGTCAAGTCTTTCAAAAATAATTCAATAAAAAATCCCTCGAAGCAAAATTCGGTTTCAAGGAAGTAAAACCGTAACAATTCAGTTGAAAAACCAAAGCTCAGTGGACCTTACAGTTTGAATGAAACTCCAAACTTTCCTCCTGAAAAGACATTTCCTCCACCCAATTCGAGGTTGATCCCGAATTTCTCAGTAAAGTAATATCGACCACCCACTTGTGCACCTAGCCCTAAACCTGAGTTGTAAGTTCCACGATAATCATTCGGAGAATTCCAATAATAAAAACCAAGGTTTAGACCAGCGTAAAAGTCCCAATTACTTGGTATGTTTAACAATGTGTTAAAATGATAGTTGGCATTTCCTGAAACTCCTATTATTGAGTGGTTGTACCTCTCATTTTTATAATGGTCATTATAAGATCGGAAAGACAGCTCACCCCCTATTGTGACATCGGGATGCACTCCATAATCTAACCCAACATAAACAGGAATTCCCCAGCTTGATAAGCCAACACCTGCGTTCAATTGGGCTTGTCCCTTTGCAATTGGGCCTTGTGCAAATCCACTAAAAGTAGATGCAACGATAAGAATAGCAATAAAGTATATTTTTTTCATTTTTTTGTTTTTTAAAATAATGGATATCAAAAACCTTGATTAACTTATCGCTAATCAAGGTTTCGTTAATTGGTATTTTATGGTTTTGTTACCGTATTGGAATCAAGTATTACTGCTGTTTGAGCTAAAGCTCGTCCTGTAAATACGGCATTTGTTTGCAACGTAATCCCTGTCATTGATAACACCACTCCTTTAAAGTTAGCGGTTGTTCCAATGCTTACTTCTCCTGCTACTTGCCAAAAAATATTTTCTGGTTTAGCTCCACCACTCAAGGTAATGTTCACCCCTGAGCTTACGGTTAAGTCACCAGAGATCTGGAAAATCCAAATGTCTGTTGAGCTACCAGAGATAACTACGCTTTTTGGTGCAGTCACTGTATTGGTCCATTTGTATAAACCAGGCGTCAGTAATTTTCCACCAATATTACCGGTTGCTAATTCATTAAAATCTGGGTTGGAACGTCCGGCTGCATCATTATATGCGAGTATCATATCATCTACAGCAGTAGTTAAGGTTATTGGCGTTGGTGGCGCCATATCTGCAGCATATACTTTCCCAGTAATTTGAGAGGAAGTTGCATATCCTGTGGCATCCACAAGTGAAAAACCTGTAATGAATGTAGCTGCAGCAGGGCTGATGCCAATATCACCTGTAATTGCTGAAATTGGACTGTTATTGATGGCTGTTTTGGCGAGAATTACATAATTACCAGCTGATCGTAGATTCACGGTTTTCATACCTGTTGCGCTAGATCCTGTAGTAAACATCCAAGAAACTTCTGCTGCAATCGATTTTCCTGCAGTATTCTTAACAGCTGTTGTGATTGTTGCCGTATAGATACTATTGCTTGACAAAGGGGCATTCGGTTTAAACGTTGCTGTCAAACCTGCGTAAGACACAGATCCTGCTATAACGGTAGTGCCCTGTTTTAAAGTAAAACTAGTGTTGTCAAATGTTTTTGCATCCATGGTTTCACTAAAACCTGCGGAAACAATTTTATCATGTGCTACATCATTTGCATTGTTGGCCGGACTAGTGGCCTTTACGGAAGGGCTTGCAGTAGACGTTGGAACTGGTGTTAAGTTGTCGTCGTCGTCCTTGCAACCCGCAAATAAAACGATTGCTACCAATGCAATTGCTGTTGTCAATTTTCTAATTTTCATAAAAGTTATTTGGATTATACGCTACAATCTTAGCGGCTGAAAAAAATCAGCATGCGAAGTTGGGACTATAGTAGTGAAGAAAGGTTATAGATTAAAAGTGGATTGTTATATAAATCACACATTTCTTCAGTTTCTATTTTTCTAAACACTGCTCTGAAATTCTGACCTTTACTCTCAATTCGGTTAGTTGGTAGAATAGATAATGGTTCAAATAAAATCGCTCATCGGTTGCATTGTGTTGGAGCCCATTTTGTAGCGTACCTTTGTCCCATCAATTAAAATTCGAATAAATCCATAACAATCGCTCCAACCATGTCAATCAAAAATAGTCTATCAGAGAAAACACGCTTACATCCTCGAAACAAAAATAGAGAACGCTATGATTTGGAAGCATTAATTGCCGTTTCTCCAAAACTGAAAAATGCGGTTCAACTGAATAAATTTGGAGTAGAATCTGTTGATTTTGCAAATCCAGAAGCGGTTAAATTGCTAAACAAAGCCTTACTTCATCACTACTACGGAATCAAATATTGGGAATTTCCTGATGAAAATTTGTGCCCTCCTATTCCAGGAAGAGCAGACTATTTGCATTATATAGCCGATTTACTGAGCGAAAGTAACTCAGGAAAGATTCCAACAGGCGAAACAGTTGTGGGATTAGACGTGGGTGTTGGAGCCAGTTGCATCTACCCCATTTTGGGAGTTGCTGAATACGGTTGGCACTTTATTGGAACAGACGTAGATCTAGAATCAATTGCCTCTGCAGAAAGTATCATTCAATCAAATCCATCGTTGGTTGGAAAAGTGGAATGTCGCCTTCAGAAGAAATCGAAAGCTATCTTAAATGGCATTTTGGGTAAAGAAGAGCAAATTGATTTTGTGATTTGCAATCCTCCTTTTCATGCATCCATTGAAGAAGCGCAAAAAGGAACCCGAAGAAAAGTGAAAAACCTATCTGGAAAAACAGATAAAGCACCGATTCACAACTTTGCCGGAAACAGTAACGAATTGGTTTATGAAGGTGGAGAATACCGATTCATCGCCAATATGATTATCGACAGCACTCAAGTTGCTATATACTGGTTTTGGTTTACTACCTTGGTTTCTAAAGAGTCCAACCTGAAAGGAATTTATAAACTATTGGAACAAACCAATGCCAAGCAGATTAAAACCATCCCGATGGGAACAGGAAATAAAACGAGCCGAATAGTGGCTTGGACTTTTCTTGATGGCACCGAACAGCAAGAATGGAGAGCGAAGCGATGGAAAAATCAATAATAAAGAGTTAAAGCTACTACTCTCATTCGAGAAAGAGTCCTTGATAAAATAGCTAATTTTGTGAACTGAAAATTAAAGGCCTAAATGATAAAACTTCAAGAAATCGATTTCCCAGCTGACTGCACCGTTATTCATCACGAGTTTTATACCTATGATCCAGTCAATAGCTTTACTGAATCGGATAACCTCGATTATTTATTCGAAGATTTGTTGCAGTGTAAGTTTGAAGAGGACAATATGATCATCGATTTGGGATGGTATGGCAACATTGCGGATAACGATGGGGAATTTAAGATTCAAATGATTAAGAATGAAAATTGGGAAATTCCATTCAATGTAGTGCATTCTAAGTCTGTTCAAGAAATTAAATCGATTCTAATTAAAGTTCTGCAGTATTACACGAGCACTGAAATTGAAGTTACTGAAGACTAAAAATTTGGTAAACAGAGACAGTTTTAAAATTGCAACTTTGGCTCCTTTACAATCACATTTTGTTTTATTGTGAAATTATTTTGAGCTAACGCTTTTAGATGTTCAACCCAAGCATGCACAAATAGTATCTTTGCCCAAAAATTGATAAAAAAGTAGAGACCCTACATCAAAATAATATGAAAGATAGTATCGAAAATATAGAGTTACGTTATCTAACAATAGATGATTATAAAGAGTTAAAAGCGGTGATGATTGAAGCCTATTCCAATATGCCTGATTCGTATTGGAAAGAAGCGCATATTGAATCACTCATCAAGAAATTTCCTGAAGGACAAGTTATTATAAAGATTAATGACCAACTAGCTGGATGTGCCTTATCCATTATTGTGGATTACGATAAGTTTGATGAACACCATACTTATAAAGAAATTACAGGAAACTACACTTTTAAAACACACGACAACAAAGGTGATATTTTGTACGGAATCGACGTATTCATCAAGTCTGAATACAGAGGCTTAAGATTGGGTAGACGACTGTACGACTATAGAAAAGAATTGTGTGAAGAACGAAATTTGAAAGGAATTGCTTTCGGTGGTCGGATTCCAAA
Organism: Acidiluteibacter sp.; assembly: GCF_055129545.1. NCBI lineage: Bacteria > Pseudomonadati > Bacteroidota > Flavobacteriia > Flavobacteriales > Cryomorphaceae > Acidiluteibacter > Acidiluteibacter sp. Next base: position 46,118 of record NZ_JBSRUB010000001.1, read on the forward strand.
TTACCACAAACATTCGGACCAACTTTCGCCGAAAGAATACATCGAAAAAGTGAAACGAAAGGAAATTTACGATCCGGTATTGAACTTTCAGATGTCTAATGATTTCCACCCTTCTAAGGTATTGAAAGGCTATTTGGAAGGTGATGAAGCGTCGAATGAATTTGCTGTGCTTTTGGAGTGGGATAACATCTATTACGAAAAGAAAAAAACAGTTGCCTATACTCAGAAAAAAGTCATTCGTCTGGGATTAATCCAATGGCAAATGAGACTGTACAAAGATTTGGAAGAGTTGATGCAACAAGCGGAATACTTTGTAGATGCTGTTTCTGGATATCGTTCTGATTTCGCCCTATTCCCTGAGTTTTTCAATGCTCCATTGATGGCAAAAGACAACGAATTGCCAGAATCTGAAGCTATCCGAGAACTAGCGAAACACACTCCTGAAATAGTGAAGCGTTTTTCTAAATTGGCCATCTCCTACAACATCAATATTATTACTGGTAGTATGCCCGAAATAAAGGACGATCTACTTTACAACGTAGGCTATTTATGCAAACGAGAAGGAACGATAGAGCGCTATGAAAAAATCCATGTGACACCTGATGAAGCTAAAGTTTGGGGAATGCAAGGTGGTCATGAATTAAAGACTTTTGACACGGATTGCGGTAAGATTGGTGTTTTGATTTGTTACGATTCAGAATTCCCTGAATTGAGTCGTTTATTGGCTGACGAAGGAATGGACATTCTATTTATTCCTTTCTTGACCGATACTCAAAATGGATATTCTAGAGTACGCCATTGTGCGCAAGCAAGAGCGATAGAAAATGAATGTTATGTGGCGATTGCCGGAAGTGTAGGAAACTTGCCAAAGGTGCACAACATGGACATTCAGTTTGCCCAATCGATGGTATTTACGCCTTGTGACTTTTCGTTCCCAGCAAATGGGATAAAAGCTGAAGCGACCACCAACACCGAAATGATCTTAATCGCAGATTGCGACATTGACTTATTGCGGGAATTAAATCAGTTTGGTAGCGTTCGTAATTTAAGAGACAGAAGAACAGACATTTTTGACTTGAAGAAAACAGTTAAAACAGAAGAATAGATTAACTAATAAAGCATAAAAAGACGCATTTCCAAATAGTGGAAATGCGTCTTTTTTGTTATTAATGCGTCAAAACCCAAAGCTCCACTTCCTCAGTATCTCTCCAGTGTTGATCTCTTTTTGTTTTTTCTGATGCCGCTTTCACTCCTCTATTCAAACAAATCTCCAATTTAAATCGGCCTCCTTTTTCAAGCTCCTGCTTGATTGGGTGAATTTTAGTCGAATTGGTGATTTCTCCCAAATTTGAGAATATGATGACCAACTTTCCATCGGGCAACAACCGTTTCTTGGCTGCTTCGAAGAATTCAGGAAATAGTTTCTCATCGTAATAAATGGCTGGCTCTTTTCCGCCCGCTTTCTTTGGTTGTGGCAACCACGGTGGATTGAAAACAATCAGTTCCGTTTGTTTTTCCCATTTTCCAAACAATGGCGCGTAGTCCAATTCTAACTTCCGAGACAGTTTAGTATCTCCTATAAATTCGGTTAAACCGACAATAGCATTGGGATTAATATCCGTTGCAAAGATTTTCTGAAAGCCGTGTTTCAACAGTTGGAAAGACAAAATTCCACTCCCCACTCCTACTTCTATCGCCGTTTTCTTTGGGCCTTCGTAGCGTTTCAACCAGTTGTCAAACAAAATCAAATGATCAAAACGAGTAGGAAAATAAGTGCCGTAATACGGATGAATTTTATTCCGCAACACCGGAATCTGAATGCCATTGGTATACCATTGCCATGCACTGTTTAGTCCCTGAACTTGTGGAAAGCTCAAATAAAAATTGCCTGATTCCGGATACAACTTTTCCAACCAACCAATGGAGGGCGCCTTTTTTACCTTGATTTTATGATCTGCAATTTCTATCAAAATCAGGTTGGACAATTTGTGATAAGCAGAACGAAAATCACGTTGCTCTTGAAAAGTCTTGTTGGGCATCGCCGCTTGTAAGTGACGTTGTAGCGTGCTTAAAAGCTCCAACCCATTGCTAAATAATTTCTTTATCACTACTGGTTGACCAGATTCTAATGTTTTAATTATCTGATTAATATCAGAATCGTTGGCAAAGTTTGCCGCTTCCTTTCCGACTGTAATCGGTGCAGGTTTATTTACTTCTATACTCATGGTTTAATGGGCTTTCACACAACGGGAGCAACCGCTTTTCAGCTGATTCCTACAATTGAAGTAGTCGATAAAGATAATAACTCAGCTATTCGCTAAAGAGGTGTGAAATGATCAATCTATCAACGATAAATAATAAGGCACAAAGATACTTCTTAATCAGCGATGGGAATACTCTTGCTATCACTTTGATCTAAAATCAAACTAACCAACTAATTATCACAGCTTAAAACTTCCTTGTAAAACATTACAATTGAACTACTTTTATGAAGAAAGGTAATAGTAGTTTTGTAGGATATATTTAGTTTAAAGCTGAACCATGAATTGTCTATTAACAGGTAGTACTGGAATTGTTGGAAGTCACATTCTTTTTGAATGGATGCGCAAAGCTATTGTTGAGAAAACGGTAGACCACCTATTTGTAGTAATTCGAGACAGCGAGAAGTCGGCACAACAGCGTTTACTAGATATTCTGCAAGACAAATCACGACCAAGCTTTTTAAACGACTATTCATTAGAAGAATGTTTAGAAAAAGTAACCGTTATTTCTCATGATTTGTCTTCTATTAATACAGCCACTTTAAACCAATACGATTTCGACACGGTGATTCATTGTGCGGGCTCTACTAGTTTGTTGCACACCACTGACTCTAAAGAGAAAGTACACACTCAAAACTATTTAGTGACGAAGCAATTGTTGGATCAATTGCCGCAACGGGTCACGCGTTTCTTGTACATCAGCACCGCTTATTCATTTGGCATTCAAACCCAAAAAGTAGACGATAGCATTGATCAGTATGAGGTGACTAATTTTAGAAACCCGTATGAGCAATCTAAATACGAATGCGAATTGTATGTAAAGGAAACCTGCATCGCCAAAGGCATCAATGCTCAGATTCTACGACCGAGCATTATTTGCGGCCGTTTGTTAGACAGCCCATTCTTTGAAACGCCTAAGTTTGATGTATTTTATTCCTGGGCCATCTTTTTAGATAAATATGCCAGTAAGTCGTTGGAGAACTTTCGGATTTGGATCGACAAAAAGAGTGGACTGAACATCGTTCCGGTGGATTTCGTGTCTAAAGCCGTTTTATATGCCTTTTTAAATCCTGATATTAAAGAACTCAACATCGTAAACCCCAAACAAATCTTGCACAAAGATTATGTGGGTGATGTGTTGGAATCCTTTAACATCAGCGATTACGAGTACATGGAAGAAATGCCCGAGAACTTGAACATTTTCGAGCAGTTGTACTACAAAAGCATCGGTGGCCTTTTCGAGAAATACGTTTCTATTCCTGATTTACAGTTTCAGCCAGACCAAATTCTAAAACTGATTGAGCAATTGAAGCTTGACATTACATTAGGCGTTCATGAGAACTTCATGAACCTGATTAATTTCTCTGTAGAAAAAAAGTTCAGAAAGAGTTATTAGAATTTACTGACCCACTTCCCAATAAACATCTTAAGTTTCTAATTTTTAAGCGCTCCCACTCTATTTATTTATTTTTTTAGTTTATCTTCGGGTTTGGAAAAAAGAATCTGACGAATTGCTGGTGAACATTTATCCGTTTTTAAATGACAACAAACGACTAATAAATGCTTTTACAACTAGTTTTAAGATAGATACATTTTTTTAAACTAAAAAAAATATCATAACTATATAAAAGATATAAGTGCCATTGCACTTATACAGTTGTTACCTGCAAGCTGAAAAAAAAGCCACGGCACGGTCAAGCACATTTATTTTTTGCCACCGCTCAAAGCCACCACACAAAAAAATAAAAGAGCTTGCCCTTTCCCACCCCACCCACGATAATGCAATGGATAATTACACTGAAACATAGTGAACTTTTACTATCTTTGACACTGAATAAACAAAAATTAGGTTTCAAATGAACCGAATTAAAGCAGTTTTAAAGGACAAAGGAATTTCACAGGCTTGGCTTGCTAAAAAGTTGGACAAGAGTTACAACACGATTAACGAGTACGCCCGAAATGTGAGACAACCGAGTTTGGAAGACTTATACACTATTGCGGAAATCCTAAACGTGGAAGTCAAAGATTTACTAATTGAAAGAAGATAAATGAAATTATACAGCACATTAGAGCAACAACTCAAGAAAGAACCCAACTTCGTGACAGATAACGGAGAACTTAAAAAATGGGTGGTGCTAAACAAAGCACAGAACTTTGACGAAGAATTAATTGGACTGTTGCTCGATAATGCAGACCTGAAAGAGAAGTTTTTTGCAAACGTGAAAGGCACGTTGGTTTTTAACCAAAACTTGTTTGTGCAGTTTTTGGAACAGAAAAACTACTTGAACGACAGCTACACCCAATACAAAAACAAAGTTGGACTGACCATTGACGGCAAATACCTGAAACAACGCAACGAAGTGGCTTTGGTTTGGCCCTTTAAAGACTGCATTTTGGAAGGCGGACAAAGCCGAGAAGAAGACAAACGAGAAGAAATTTTCTTCAATGAAATTTTAGCCCAAGACGAAATTACCCAACTCTTAGAGCCAAAAGTGTTGACCAATGCAAAACGCATTGACAATGACGGAGAAAAAACACTTGACCAATTTAACAGAAACGAAAATGGCACAATAACCGACAACCTAATTATAAAAGGCAACAACCTTTTAGCCTTGCATACTCTGAAAGAAGAATTTGCAGGAAAAGTAAAACTGATTTATATCGACCCGCCATATAATACAAAAGGAGACGCAAACACATTCTTATACAACAACACATTTAATCATTCTTCGTGGCTATCATTTATGAAGAATCGCCTTGATATATCAAGGGTTTTAATGAGAAATGATGGAGTAATTGCTATTGCAATTGATGATGAAGAATATGCTCATTTAAAGGTTTTATGTGACGAAGTATTTGGTCGAGATAATTTTATGGGTTCATTAATTGTGCAAATCAAACCAAGTGGAAGAACAACAGATGCCTATTTTGCAACTTGCCACGAATATGTGCTCTTTTATTCTAAAATTCAGGGTAAACCTGAAATGAACTTTTTCCCACTATCAGAAGAACAAAAAAGTAAATACAAAGAAGGCGATGGTGATGCCAGTTATAAATGGAGAGATTTTCTAAGAACAGGCGGCTATTCTACACCAGAAGAAAGACCTAATTCATACTATCCTATATTTTACAATCCAAAATCCAAGGAAATTTCTTTAGAGAATAAAGGAACTGACTTTGTTGAAATTCTACCACTAGATTCAACAGGCAAAAAAAGAGTATGGCGAAAAACACCAATCTCATTTCAAAAGCATCTTGATGTAGAAGAAATTCAAGTATCAAAAAGAGATGATGGTAGTTTTAAGGTTCAGCTTATAGATAGAATAAAGGATGGTATAAGGCCAAAAACAATGTGGGCTGATAGCAAATATGACGCTTCTTCTCACGGAACAAAACCTTTGAAAAAACTATTTGACGGTGAAAAAGTTTTCAGTTTTCCTAAATCACTCTATGCAGTAAAAGATGTGCTTTCATTATTTACCGAAAACGGTGGAGATGATGTTGTGTTAGACTTTTTCGGTGGAAGTGGAACAACAGGGCACGCAGTATTAGAACTAAATAGAGAAGATGAAGGAAATAGGTCATTCATACTTTGCGAACAACTTTCATATGCAAAAGATGTAACAGCAAAGAGAATCGAAAAAGTAATTGACGATAACGAGCAGGAGAATTTTATTTATCTCGAACTCAAAAAATACAATCAAATTTTCATTGAGCAGATTGAAGAAGCGAAAGACACAGATTCACTTTTGAAAATTTGGGAGCAGATGAAAGCCAAAAGTTTCTTGAACTACAATATAGACATAAAGAAGCAAGAAGAACATTTGGAAGATTTTAAAGCCCTGAGCCTTGCCGAGCAAAAACAACACCTTTGCGAACTGTTAGACAAAAACCAATTGTATGTAAATCTTTCTTCGATTAATGATTCCGACTTTGCCTGCACCGAAGAAGAAAAGAAAGTAACCAAAGATTTTTACCAATTTAAGAAGTAAGCAAATGGCATTTCTACACGAAATATTCAATAATCCATTTGCTAAAAGAGCCTTGGCACAGGTTGATTTACCAAATTGGATTAGCAATAACTTAAAGCCGGGATTTGGTCAACGACCTTATCAGATTGAAGCATTTAAGAGATACATATATTTAGACCAAGAAGATTTAGAAGAGAAGCCGAAAAAGCCTTACCACTTGCTTTACAATATGGCGACAGGAAGTGGAAAGACGTTGATAATGGCAGGTTTGATGTTGCACCTATACCAAAAAGGCTATCGCAACTTTTTGTTTTTTGTAAACAGCAACAATATCATTCAGAAAACTAAAGACAATTTTTTAAATCCACAGGCTTCAAAATACTTGTTCAACAACAAAATTGTGATTGACGGCCAAGAAGTGCTAATAAAAGAGATTGACAACTTTGAAGAAGCCGACAATCAAAATATCAATTTGAAGTTTACCACAATACAACAGCTTCACATTGACCTTAACAACACCAAAGAAAACAGCGTAACTTACGAAGATTTTAAAGACAAAAAATTGGTTTTGATTGCTGATGAAGCTCACCACTTGGTAGCAGGAACAAAATCGGGGAATATGTTCGGTAGTTGGGAAGACACTGTAAAGAAAATTCACGATTCCAATTATGAAAATGTCTTGTTGGAGTTCACTGCAACTATCGACACTGACACAGCAGAACTAGTCAAACACTATCAAGACAAGGTGATTTTTAAATATGACCTTGCTCAATTCCGTATTGACAAATATTCCAAAGAAATAAACCTTATTCGTTCCTTGTATGACGAGCAAGACCGAATTATGCAAGCAATAATTTTGAACTTGTATAGGCAAGAATTGGCTACTTCAAACAATATCAATTTGAAGCCAGTAATCCTGTTCAAAGCCAAAAGAACTATTAAAGAATCGGAACAGAATAAAGAGAACTTTCACCAATTGATTGATGACTTTTCAGTGGCAATGGTGGAGAAAATTCAAAAGACTTCTACCGTTCCAATCGTTCAAAAGGCTTTCCGCTTTTTTGAATCCAAAGGAATTTCAGCCAACGAGATTGTTAAACGCATTCAATCCAATTTTAGATTTGAAAATTGCCTAAGTGCCAACAATGACGCAGAAGCCGAGAAAAACCAAATTTTACTTAACACATTGGAAGATGAAAACAATCCTATCCGTGCCGTTTTTGCCGTTCAAAAACTGAATGAAGGTTGGGATGTTTTGAATTTGTTTGACATTGTTCGCCTTTATGAGGCCCGTGACGGCAAAGACGGAAAGCCAGGAAAAACCACACTTTCAGAAGCTCAATTAATTGGTCGTGGTGCTAGATATTATCCTTTTGCCTTAGAAGAAGGACAAGACAAGTATACCCGAAAATTTGATGATGATATTTCCAACGACTTAAAGGCGTTAGAAGAATTGTATTACCACACCAAAGAAGACAGTCGTTACATTTCGGAATTGAAGAAAGCCCTCGTGGATTCGGGTATTTATGAAGATGATGCTAATTTGGTTCAGCTCAATTTATTCTTAAAACCTGAATTTAAGCAAACTGATTTTTATAGAGACGGACACGTTTTCTTCAATAAGAAAATTCCAAAAAGTTTCGACAACATTAAATCGTTTGCCGATTTAGGAGTTACGAAAACGAACTATCGACACACTTTATCTTCAGGAGTTGGCAGAATGTCTAGTGCCTTTTTTGAAATGGAGCCGACACAATCTAATGATGAAATAATCAAAACCAAAGATGTTAAGCTGACCGAAATTCCGAAAAACATAATTCGTTTTGCATTAAGTCAAAACCCGTTTTTCTATTTTGACAGTTTAATGCATTATTTTCCAAGCGTTGATTCGCTTTCAAACTTCATTGACAGCACAGACTTTTTAGCGGGTTTAGAAATCACATTTAGCGGAACACCTAACCGATTAAAAGAAATTAGCCATTTTGACTATTTACAAACGCTAAATGGTCTTTTGCAAAACATTGAAGCAGACATAAAAGGCAATTCAACAGAATACGAAGGTTCAGACTATATCAAAGAGCCAATTCATAAAGTATTCAAAGACAAAGAAATCAAGGTTTACAAAGACAGCGAACGAGCAAACGGACAAGAAACATTGATAGCCAACGAGCCTTGGTATGTTTATAATGCCAATTATGGCACGAGTGAAGAAAAGAAATTTGTAGAACTGTTTTCCAGACGATTTGAAGGACTGAATCAAAAGTTTGAAAACATTTACCTAATCCGAAACGAAAGAGAAATTAAAATCTTCGACAAACTCGGACGAGCTTTTGAGCCTGACTTTTTACTTTTCTGCAAACAGCGTGACGGAGAACAAATGACTTTTCAAGTTTTCATAGAGCCAAAAGGAGAACATTTAAAAGGATACGACAAATGGAAAGAAGACTTTTTAAATGAAATAAGAGCAGAACAAAAGACAATCAAAATTGATACGGACACTTATTTGATAACAGCCGTTCCATTCTACAATTACAACAACGAAAATGAATTTAAGACAACATTAGAAAACACATTAAACGAATAGAAATGCCAACGCTAAAAGCCATACACATTTGCAATTCGCACCAGCCCACGCTGCAACCAAAAATTGCAAAAGAGTATGTCTTTGCCAACGCTAACAGACGAACGAAAAAATAAAGCCAGCAGGTAACAATGTATATAAAAAATAGGCGAAATATCAGTATAATCAAGGGTTTCGGCTCGCATCAAAGTTCGTGCTTAACCGAAAGTTTCGTGCTTCGTAATCGCCTACTTTTCATATACTAAACGTTAGCGGAAACCCTTGGAGAACTCAAGAAAAAATGAGTAAAATAACTTAATCCTATAATAATGTTTGATTTTCGTTTACAAGTATTTCACAAAGTAGCAAAACGACTTAATTTTACAAAAGCTGCCGAAGAATTATTTATTACGCAGCCAGCAGTTTCAAAACACATACAAGAAATTGAAAGTTTTCTGAAAACTAAACTTTTTGAAAGAAATGGCTCAAAGGTAAAATTAACAAAAGCAGGACTTATATTATTTTCTCATACCGAAAAAATATTTGAAACCTATCGTAATTTAGAATTTGAAATTAATTCTCTTTCTCAAAATTTCAACGGAAAATTAAGAATTGGTGCGAGTACAACAATTGCTCAATATCTTTTACCTGAAATTTTAGCATCATTTCATAAAAAATTTGACCAACTTATCGTTTCTTTAGAAGCTAATAATACAGAACAAATTGAAATTGCGCTGCAAAAAAATGAAATTGATTTGGGTATCATAGAAGGAAAATCCAAAAAAGCCTATCTAAAATATACCGAATTTGTCAAAGACGAAATTGTTTTAGTTTCAAATAGCACAAATCCTCTCTCAAAAAGACAAAACATTACTATTGATGAGCTGAAAAACATTCCTCTCTTGTTTCGCGAGCAAGGATCAGGAACACTAGAAGTTATTGCACATCATTTAAAATCTTTGAATGTAAAAATTTCAGATTTAAAAATTGAAATGCAATTAGGCAGCACTGAAAGTATTAAAAATTATATACTTCACAGCAACACTATGGCTTTTATATCATTACATTCCATATACAAAGAACTTAAAGAAAATAAATTTACAATAATAGATGTTCAACATTTGTCTATCGAAAGGAGTTTTTACTTTATCCAACAACAAGGTCAAGTTGAGGCTTTACCCGAATTATTTATGAAATTTGCCAATCATTATAACTTTAAGTAATGACGCATAACTTTTTACAATTTCCAACATATCCTTTATTTCCAGAAATTTGTACCAACAATAATATATAAAGTAAGATGGAAAATCAAAAAGGATTCAAAAATTTATTAGACAAAAGTATAACCACGAGAGAAGTGATTTTTTTATTAGCAGTTGTACTCTGCTTGTCTCCATTAATATCACCGCCAATTGCCCTACTTATGGGTTTAATAATTGCGCAATTTATTGGACATCCATATTTACATCTAAATCATAAAGCAACTCATATATTATTACAGGTTTCTGTTGTTGGTTTGGGCTTTGGAATGAATGTTACAAGTGCATTAAAAGCGGGTAAAGAAGGTATTTTATTTACAATAGTTTCTATTATTGGAACATTAGTAATTGGTTTCTTTATGGGTAAGTTTTTAAAGATAGAAAAAAAGACTTCTTACTTAATATCAGCTGGAACAGCCATTTGTGGTGGAAGTGCTATTGCTGCTATTTCTCCTGTAATAAAGGCAGAAGAAAAACAGATATCGGTTGCATTAGGAACTATATTTATTCTAAATTCTGTAGCCTTATTTTTATTTCCTTTTATTGGGCATCAGTTAAATTTATCACAATCACAATTTGGAATGTGGTGTGCAATTGCTATTCACGATACCAGTTCAGTTGTAGGTGCAGCAAGTAAATATGGTCCGCAAGCTTTAGAGATTGCTACAACTGTTAAATTAGCACGAGCATTATGGATAATTCCTGTTGCTTTTTTATCAACTTTTATTTTTAAAAATAAAGACAGTAAAATAAAAATTCCTTACTTTATTGGATTATTTGTTCTTGCAATGATTGCAAATACCTATATTCCTTTTGTTCAACAATACAATCATTATTTAACAAATTTTGCAAAAGCAGGATTAACGCTTACCTTGTTTTTAATAGGATGTGGATTGAATAGAAAAACAATATCCTCTGTTGGATTTAAACCATTAATTCAAGGTGTAATTCTATGGGTGATTATAGCAACTGCTGCACTTTGGGCTGTAACAACTTTAACAAACTAATAAATTAAAAATATGAAAAATGAATTCAAAATTGGAATGTTAATACTATTCTTTAGTATTATTGCTACCAAAACTCAAGCGCAACAAATCTTTGACGGCAACATAAAAAATAATTCTTTAGCAATAAGTCCAACCGAAAATATTGCATTAGCATCAAACAGCGACGTAAATTTCGTAAGTGTTTATAATCTAAAATCTCGTAAATTAATAAAAAAGATATTTGGATTCATTAGTCCAAGAAACATCATTTTTTCGCCTGATGGAATGAAGTTTTACATCACTGACAGCAGCACCGGATTTTTAACTGTACTGGAAACAAAGAAATTTAAAATCATTGAAAAATATGCGGTAGGCTTTGGAGCATTTGGTTCAGCAATTAGCAACAATGGTCAAGAAATTTATATTAATAATGAGGCAACAAATACAGTAACGGTAATTGACCTTTCAAGTAAATCGGTAAAAAAAATAATAACAGGTTTTGCCGAACCAAGACAAGGTATTAAATTAAACGCAACAAATACAAAGATTTACGTGACCAATTTTGCCAGCGACGCTATTTCGGTTGTGGACGCAGCAACTTTAAAAATCGATACAACTATTACTGGTTTTAGCAAAATAAGAGCTATCTCTATTACTAAAGATGGTGAAACATTATTTGCTGCTAATAGTGGTTCCAATTCCATTGCAGTAGTTAATTTAAATACAGGTATAATCGCTCAAACAATTTCTGTAGGCAAAGATCCTTATGGCGCATCATTATCTTCAGATGAAAACATTTTATTGAGTGGAAATAAGGAAGATAATTCTCTTTCAATAATTGATGTATCAACACTAACTAATATTGGAGTGATAACAGGATTTAATGAACCAAGACAAGCGATTGTTTACTCTAAAAACGGTAAAAATGTATTTGTACTAAACAAAGATTTATCTATTAGTGTAGTTAATCTTTCTGAAAAGAAAATAATATATAGTATTCAGAATTAATAAATTTCCTAAAAAAGGTAAAAGGGCTATCCGCTAACAGCC
>NZ_JBSRUB010000002.1:0-16407 GCF_055129545.1 Acidiluteibacter sp.
TGGGATACAAACTAGTCTAAACTATTTAGGCTTTACCGACTGCATAACAAGAGCCGTATGAATCGAGAGGTTCACGTACGGTTCTGGGAGAGGTTTAGGGGTGAGACTCCCCTTTACCTACTCGACTGTGCGAGGTTTAATTTTTTCATTCGTTTCTGTGGGAAGAATCTCAGATTGAAAATTCATAGGTAAACATCTAAGAACTGTTTTATTGGGAGGTTTTTTTACGATTTTAGAAGGTAAGTACTATTGATTCTTAACATAGATTATATTTTTGTTCTTGTTTTCTATTACCACATATTCGATTAACTCCTGCAAATCCATATACTCTGGTAATTTGATTAGTTCATTAAAGTTAAATTTAAAATGATATCGTCTTGTGCTATACATACAAACTGTATTAGTTTTGAAAATGATTCCATCAAATTCAATTTCAGTGAACATATCATATCCCCCAACTTTAAAACCGGAAATTTGATTTAATAATTGAAGAAATGACGAATACATTGCCTTTTTTTGCATTTCGATTTGTTCATACTTTTCATCTCCACAATCACTCTTTGTTATAACAATTAAATAATTATTCTCAATATCGTAGCGTGTTTCATCTGAAGAGTGATTATTAAAGACCTCCAACATTAATTGCCTTTTTGCGTAATTTGAAACAGTTCCATCGTCATTAATGTATTCATTTTGACTGTAAACTAAAGGAGTGATAACCATCAAAAACACAAAGATTATTTTTTTCATTTATGTGAGCATTTTGTTTTTTTAGCTTTCAAGTAACACTTGTAAATGACCATTAATCATATAGCCTTAATGTGTCTAAGATAGTAAATCCTTTATAGTAGTCTATGTGGTAACTAATTACAATGGATCATAATTTTTATTGTACTGCCTTTCAACATAGTGTTGTCTAAATGTTTTAAAGGAAACCAGGTTGAAAAAATTAGTTTTCACACCAACCCAAACTCCTCCACCAATCTCAATACCTGTGGATTTATTTCGCTAAGTCGTTGTAAATCCTTCGCCTTTGGAGTTAGGGGTTTGTTGGTGTGGTTGGAAGTATCTTTAAACTTGAACAACAAGTCCACCAAATCGGCACCCTCTTCCAGGTCATAGGATTCAAGTAAGCGACTACAGCTTATTTTAAAGCCTTTTGCGATAAGCATGGCTGTTTTCTCTGCCCATGCGCCATACTCTGTCTTATCCGGGAATAAAATCACTTTATGGCCCTTAAGGGGTTGTAATACTTTTTCATTAAGGCCAGTTTTGGATCCTGTGGCCATCCAAATATATTCTGGCATAAGAATACACATGATAATGGCAGTTTTTTCTGATTCTACTATCGCCACTGTTTTGCTTTTGTTTTCATTTATCAGGTGTAATCCAAAAAGACATTGTTGTAATACAAAATCAGATTGTTTATTGATTCTGTGTATCCAAGTGATTTTTGAATAAGGATTTTTTACCCTTTCCCCGGTATTACGGTCATACGCCATAACCTTACCTCCACACACGTTGTTAAATTGATCTATTCGCCAAAAAATGGTGGAACCGTTCCAACAAGGCGATGTCCCAAGCAGATACTTGAGTATTACATTTTGTATTTCGGTCTGGGTAAAATATATTTTCAAAAACTGTACTAGATTATTTGTGCGAAAATTACGCCCGTATTTTACAATCTCTTGGTGGGTGTGATAGCTTGGGCTAGGAGGGGAGTATTCAATAGTTTGCGTTACAAAATTTCCCCTAAGGTTTGGCTTATTGTGATATCTACACTTACTTTCCCGATCGCATCTTCCCAATGATTCCTCCATGTAATGTTGATCGACATTGTCAAAATAACGAACAAATGTGTTTTTATGACAATTCGGGCAAATGAACTTTTTACTGGAACGATCTAGGGAATATTTAAAATTCATTGTGTGTAGTTTATATTCGTAATGCTCGTAAGGTTCGTAACATTACGATTGTTACGAGCATTACGAGTTGTTATTTTTTGCTGTTAAATACTGTTTGTAATAGATATTCAATGGCCTGTTCATCCGTAAAATTTTGGGCTATTTCCCTTCTACGGTTTGGTCCATGAGCAACATGGATGTCCTTTTGTAGCATATTCAATAGCGCTAATTGCTCCTTTTTAGGGAGCGCCTTCGCTATGATATATACTACATTGGCATCCATGTTGTTATTTTCCGGATTTCTTTATGATGTTCCTAATAGTACCTTCACTTACACCTAACTGTGTGGCTATGACCGTATTGGCCAAGCCGTTATCTTTTAGTTCTAAAACCTTGTTATTACGTTCCTCAACATCGTTGTGGGAATATGTCATAAGGTGGCTTTGTTCCCCATCATATTCAACAAATTCGAAACCCAGAAAATTATGATGGTTGGCGATGTTGCAGACGACGACATTGCCAGAATGGTATATATGCTCTGTATTACGCTGTTTAATTTGCTTTATATATCTGTATGACGGTAAACTTGAGCTATCACCGATAGCGAAACTGCTATCGCAGAAATTGATCAACATCTTACTTCCTGATAGGTCATTTTTTGATAGTGGCATGCTTGGATTCCGCTTTGGCGTATGTGCAAGTACCAGTATGGAAAGATTATGTTTTCTGCCAATGGCTTTTAAATGCTTCATTAGCATTAGGGCATCTTTGGCCTTTTCATTGTCGTTCCTAAGGAAAGTTATGTTGTCTATGATCAAAACCTCTGCCATGTGGTCTAGAACTAGTTGTTCTATGTCATGGCAAAGGAAATCCTCAAAAGTGGCAAATTCCCTTGGCTTTTCGGTATCAGAATTTATTTCAGTCCTTAAAAAATTTGGATGAAAAAAGTAGTGGTCCTTGTAATTATCGGAATACCGTTTTTCAAATTGTTTATCCGATAGCTCAAAATCAAAATAAACGACCCTTTGTGGGCCTGATTCCAAAGTGAAGCCTTCTATACCGACCCCACGGCTGATACTATCCGCAATTTGAACCGCGAGTATGGACTTGCCCACATTAGTGTCTGCAAAAAGTATGCATACCTCCTTTTCAAACCAAAAGGCATCAAATAGCATATTGGGAATAGGTCTGCTTTTGGCTTCCTCTATCCAATCGTTGGCAGTCTTAACAATAAAACAGCTGGTATGGGTTGTTAATTTGGCTTCATGATTATTGATTTCACTTTTTATGGTTGCCACAAAATCATTTTTATTCTGGAGGTTATCGCTGTTATTTTTCATGATTATAGTGTATTGTCCAGATTTCTGTAACCAGTAGTACATAATCGAAAGATCCTTGGTGGTTGGGAATGGGAAATTGAAATTGTTTACCTGTATATTCAGGCTCTTCTAAGAACCTATTCAAGTCATATACAACTTTTGACAATTCATATTTAAGTGCGCTGCTCAATGTTGTGTCCATTATGGCATCATCCAATTGCATTTTTATGCCTTGTATTACATTTTTTGGGTTATGTTCTACAGGACATATATACTTAGCAAAAAGCCATGCTGTTAGAAATGTGAACTTAAAGGATTGGGAAAATGGCACCTCTTGCGGTTCTAGGTCGAAAATTTCATCTTCCTCGTAGTATAGACTGTCCCAAAGGATATTTCTGATATAGTCGGAAAGGTTGGTTTCCGATTCCAACGCCAGGTATTCCAGGTCGTCTCTAAATTCTTCAGATACACGGATATTAAGGATACTTTTTTTCATTATCAGGTATTTAAAGGCTCACCTCTATTTTAGACGGTTGCTCTATTAATTATTATTTTGATAATGGTACTGGTAGCTAACTGTAACAGAAAGCCTTCGTATTATGGCTTATTGCGATTATTGCTTTTTAATAATCGTTCCTTGCGTATTTTGTCCCAGTCAATTGAAAAAGTTTCGTGAATTGCCAACAGTGCATTTATCCGGGTTTGGTTGTTTTCTAGATAAAGATTGTAGTCCAACTCTTTTATGGCATGGTCCAATTCTAGGTTCAGAATTTTTCTGCCATTGTGGTAGGTGTTTGGTAGTTTTGAAAGTTCCAATTTCTGCTCCAGGAAATCAAGGAGCATTTTAGTGTGCTCCGCCTCCTTAAAATTACGGTCTAGCTTTAGCCGCAACATTTCAATCTTGTTTAAAGTAATTGGGGCCTGTGTAATAAAATCTGTTGTGCCAGATTGCTTTTGCAACAACTTAAGGTTGTTTTTGGACTGTTTATTTAAGCCGTCCAGCTTATAAAGTATTTGATACTTCGTCATAATTAAAAAATTAAAATTAATTGTGGCAAGATATCTAAATGACTAAAAAATAGCTAGTTAGCTACATGTGATAATGAGGCCCCTACATGTCATTTTTGGAGCCTAACATGTCATTTTAATGGTGGAACATGTCCTTTCTTCTAAAAAGGTTAGATATTGGCGGAAAACGTAGACCATTCTGAAGAATATTGTGCAATCCTGTCAGCATGACTTTTGTTTTTCCGACCATAGTATGATCTAATACTGGTTATGGAAAAATTGTATTCATCATTTACAAAATTCTGAAATGTTGGGGCATTTTTATTTACTATTTCAGCATTAACCATAGCCTGGTATAGACCTTCAATTTCAACATTATGCAATTTTTTGATTTGTGATAATTTTTGGTGTGCGAAATAATATGCATCAAAGGACTTAAAAATGACATAGAATTTGGAAAGATACTTTTCCTTTAAAATTGCAATACTTGTGAAATATTCGTCCTTTTCAAAATTGTACTGGTCGTTAAGACTGACTATTATTTTTAGATTTGATTCAAAATCAACAATGGTTTCAATTAATTCAAGCTCATATAAAATAGTTTTCTTAAAGGCCCCTATGTTTCCAAAAATGTATTGGTTTAATAAATCCGTTTTAGATAATTGATCTTTCAATAAATTTTGTTGATCAAATAATACCGATAGTATACTCTGGGGTTTTACATGTTCAATCCCTTTACTTGATAGGGCACTATGGTCGATTAAAAGATCATAAGGAATATAAAAACTTGATATTTCTTTAAAGTATTCCAATGCTAATTTCCGTTTTTTCTTAGGTCCATTTCCGTAGGTCCTTTTTTCAAATCTGGCAAAAAAATCTTCGAATGGAACATTTATATCTGCATCCAACGGTTTAAGGATAAAGGAGTAAAACTCTTGGACAAGGCCCTTAGATATTACTAGTTTTTTAGTGGAATTATCCATTGTATAATTGGTAGGAACAAGTTTAGTGGCTAACTGAACTGTAGTTACTTCTACCAATACTTCTTTCATTAGGAATAGGTCTTTCTGTTCCTCTATAGATAATTCATTAAACTGTGCCTCGTCTAGGCAACCAAAGTAAGCCATTATTTATAGTATATGTAGTTGGTAATTAACTTCAAATATAAAAATTCTTAGGAAAGTTAGGGGAGGGGTAATACACCGGTAATACTAAATGTATGACATGGTTTGATACACAGTGTGTTACATTATATTTTTTGTGAAATTATAAATTAAGGAAGAGAAGTACTTTGGGAATATTTAAATCCAACTAGTTAACAAGGCAATGCAGCAATTGGCCATTAACTATAACTTAATTGCAAAAAGAAGGGCTTTTTATAAATTATTGTGATACAAATTTCGGTGACCATTCATGCCCAGTAGCGATTGAACATAGAACGCGGAGCATTATATAAGCATAGGATGGGCGGTTATGCGCAAAATACTCGGTTGTCATCACGTTTTTATTGGTTAGCTATCTTCCTGCATTGCGCTCTGTCTTCAATTAGTTCTAGGCATTTTTCAGGATTCCCAGTATGATTTAAGAGCGGACAATATTTGGCAATAATCTTATTTTCGATAGAAAAATTATCTGTGCAGGCGATAATACAAACTTCAATATTCAAGTCCAGCCATTTTATAATTGCCTGAGTATCGGAGGTACTGAATTTGTAATTTTTCTTATTCACAGCATTTATTAAACTACCAGGAATTGGGCGATATCCTAGGACAGCACCTATGCTTCTAAAAAATGTTCCCGGGCTCGTGTGTTGAAGTTCTTGGCCCAATCTTTTGCCTAAACTTTGTCCCTGAGCTTTCCCAATGTAGATTATATTTGTTGGCCTTTCCTCAAGTAGCTTTTGATATCTAGCTGGCAGTTTAGAGCCTTTTTTCAGTCTCAAACTATAGAGCCCTGTTGACTTGAGTAGTTCATTGTCGAGTTGAGCATGGGCAACATAATTACCTTTCTTAAATCCATCTATACTAATTCTTGGAAACGTTATTTTGGGAATTGGAAGCTTTACAGTGCGTTTAAAAGCTATTCTGTTTTTGGAACTTATTTGCTTGTGTGACTTATCAACAATTGAAATTGTCCCATCAGCTAACAAATTTTCCACACCTGCGATATCAAAACCTCCTCTTGTTGATGAAAGTTCAGACCATCGGAATCCGATGTACCTAATCTGTTGCCTAATCTTCTTTTGAGTATCCCTATCAGCTGCAACTTTCATTTGTACCAGTTTTAGAATCTGGCTGTACTCATCCATTGTAAATTCAGTTTTGACCATCAAAAATTATTTTGTGATAAATGCAAGGGAACTATACTATAAATACATTGCTATTCCTTGTCTTCTTTAATGTTCTCAATCTATGCCTAATAATATATAGGCTTGTGTAACGGTTACCAGTGTTAGTGAAACTTTTTAAAATGGTAATCCATCTTCAGATATTTTTTCTTTAATTTCACTCACTTTGTTATGAAATTCCTGAGGTAATTCTAATAGTTCACCTTGCATTTCTTCTACAAATTGATATTCTTTTGGATTACCATGGCTGGTTAAATCAGATACCTCAATAAGTTTTCTCATATCAAGCCTACGCATTACTGTACTATAACTTTGAGATAGTGTATGGCTTAAATCATTGAGGTCTTCCCAAACTCTGATGTTTTCTTGTTCATGACTTTCTTGCCAACCAGTTCCGAGCTTATATCTAGCCGTGTCAATTACATATTGAATAATCAAGATTTCTTCATCCTTTAATTTTCCGTTTTTTAAATCATTAAAATATCTTTCCACACCGCTATTAGATTTAGTATTGTGAATATTTGGTTTTATGAAGTCTTTAGATTGAGGCTCCAATTCACTTTTTTCACCCATTTCAGTAATCGCAGCACTTGATGGAATAATAGATGGCTTAGGAAAAGATGCTATTTGCATAATAAAATCTCTACATTTTTGATTTATTAAAACTTGATTTGGAGATATTTCAAATGCTTCCTTTAAGGATTCAATAAAGGCTGTTAATCTATCCTCATCATTAATATAAAAGCCAATTTCTCTAGGGTCTAACGCACCGTTTTGAAATTCATAACTATCTAGTTTAAAATTGGGTGTAAAAATCATTGCATGTTGATTTTCAACAACCCAAGCTGCCCCCATTTCATTCAAACAAGCTACGCTAGAATAATACTCGGATGATAGAAGGTATATTACATATGGCTTCTCATTTATTCTATCTTTTAACCAATTAAATATATTTTGGCCAATTGGTATTCCATACGCGGGATTACTGGTAAATATTATTTGCTCACTTTTAATTCCGATTCCTGTTAGTAGATGAACTAAAGCATTTCCGTAATTGGAATTTTTCGAAGCGTGGGAGATGAATATTTTCATATTTAAGTTGTCATTGGTTTTTGAGGCTGGTAAATCCATTTCAAGCTCTAAATCTTCAGCTATATTTGTTATTACTTCATCTTTTTGCGATTTTAGAAGGTCGATTACATAGATTCTTTTACTACTTACAGATATTACATTCTCAGTCTTGATACCATAACTTTCCAGAAGCGTGTTAATTCCCGTAATATTATATTCCTCTTGTAAATGAAATGCAATATTGTTTATCATTCTTAATCGGTCTTTCGGTTTCATTAAAGTCTATTTCTAATGTTTATTAACGGTTCGAATATGGGCAGTTAGGGATTTTAAAGTCTTCGAACTTAATTTGGAAGCGTCATACTCCAATGCACTAAAACCATGAGCCTTCCATAATGCCCATTACCTATATTCTTTAATAGGCGCTGTTTTATTTTTTAACTAATTCGTTAATCGCAAATTTCAATTTTTCCTCTAGTTCTGGCTGGTCTTTATACCAAAGAATTGCCTTTTGTCTAATGTCAAATGGTAATTGTTCAATAGTATAATTAGTTAAATTATATACTAGAATTACTCTTTCCCATCCAATTTTAGAGGCAGCATATCCAAGTTCAATAAGAACATTAGCATTCGGAGAAAATAGTCCTTTTCTGTGTATGCTTCGGTTAACTATGTTGATGTCGGCTACAAAAATGTCACAAGTATTAATTTTATGAAAAAGAGTACTTGTGATATCAAGGCTGCCAGTAGTTCCTCTCATATCTGAGTCTATTTTCACATTCTTACCCAATTTTTTGAAATGTGAAATAAGTTTATTTAAAGATTTACGAATTGCCTTGTTTTCACTTTCAATATCGGATTGCCAAGAATAGAAAACATGAACTGAGTTTTTGTCCTTTATTGCTGTTTTAGGTTCTGGAAGCAATTCTATTTGGTGTATTAAAAAATCAATTTTACTTGCTATTACATCAATTCCATTCTCCCAAGCAATTGCATGTTCAGAAGCCTTTTTTAAGATGCTCTGTTTATGTCCTCTGGTACGTTCAGGAGACGTTGCAATTAAATTAGCCTCTTTAAAAGTTCTAAACTGAACTTCTTCTCTTGGACCATATTCGCTTTCCTCATAAACAATTTTATCATCTTGAACGATGTTTTTGAGGTAGAGGACCTCGTCTTTTATTTCTTCCAGGTAGCTAACTCGGTATTCATAATCGATATGATTTAGTTCTGTTTTGAGCTTTTCAATTCCTTCCTTTCCAAGTTTTGCCACTTTGTTTTTTAAGCTGAAAGGATAGTACCCGTTTATTTTTTTTATTTGGTATTCAGCATAACTGTTTTCCTTGTGGTGTCGCAATGTATAGTCATACTCTATATCAATTTTTTTACTCTCATGGACTAATGATTTGAAAATTTCCTTGAATGTTAGTACTCGATCCATCCTTATCTAATGTCGTGTTTTAATAGCGGTTAACGTTCTGTGCATAAGTGGATACTGAAGGCTATGCATTATATACTTTGCTGAGCATTCTCACTTTTTTTCTTTATAGTTTTATTTTCTTCTTTCAACAATGGCATTGTATACTCATTGTACAAGTCAAATAAATACTCAACCCGAGCCGTTTCATTCGTAAATGATTGTGGTCTGTAACACAAATCAACTGCCTTGTCTAGTTCTTGATGTGCTTTCACCAATTTTGGTGGCATGGTGAGAGGGTCGTATAAATCTGCTAGACTGCTTTCAGGAAATTCTTGACGTAGATCTAAAACTTTTTGAGCTTTTGATTCAACAGCCTTTTTATTCTTATCACTTGACTCTTTTGGCCAAGGAAAATTGTTGTAGACAATTGTGTTTGAATATCTGTAATCACTTTTCAAACGGCCACATACATATTTAACCCAAGTCATATGCATTTTAGAAGTAAGTATCCCAAAATGAAACGTACTTGCGCATGGAACAAGTTGAATTGTATTGCTGGCAATAACTTCAGGGGGTAAATAAGCAATAGGTATGTATTCTCTTCTTGAGGAAGAAACCTCTGGAATAGCTAGATATGCTGTTTCAGGTTGTGCAATTTGGCCAAATAAAGTGGCAGTTTTTGCTTTTCTCTGCGTTGAAGGGGCTTTACTATTAAGGCGCATATCGCGAACAGCCTGTACTCTTTTCATTACGAGTGGCATTTCTTTCAACTCCTTTGGTGAAATATTCTCTAGCCATAGACAGTAGCGATAGTTGTTGTGTAATAAATCTCTACCGCTCAAAAATGGCCTTATCCATGGTTTTGATTTCGGCTCATCGTTAATAAAATCATTTTTCACTTCCTCATTGTCAAAAAGAAAATTTCCACCATCAGTTGGCTTGTTACCCCAAATCATTTTAGGCACATCACAAATTGTTTTACTTGAATTTGTGATAATGACATTTGAGGCCTCAACTAAATATGGGTTGATTCTTTTAACCACAGTTTCTTGTGGTTCACCATTAATATCTACATAATCGAAAAGAAGCTTTTTAGATTGTTCTTTAAGGCCGAATCCAATTATTACAACATGTACGGCAGCCTTACCTCGTGCCTCATTACTCCAATTAAATGTCCTATGAGCAAAATTTATTAACACTCCATAATTTCTGGTCAATTGATTCCAGAGCAAACCAACTTGCTCACCTTGTGCAATAGAGTTGGTAGAAACAAATCCAACCTGAATATCGGTATTTTGAATATATTGTGCCGCTTTAATATACCAAGTCGATACATAATCCATAATGCCTGCTCCTTTAACACCATCAAATACTCGTTTTAGATCTTCTTTTTGCTTTGCACTTTGGTAATGATGTCCTAAAAATGGAGGGTTACCTAAAATATAGCTGAGTTCCATAGACGAAATGATATTTTCCCATACTATTTGAAGAGCATTGCCATGGACAATAGTAGCTGATTTTTTCAGTGGCAAGCGAGCATAATAAAATCCAAACACTTCTGAAATTCTTAAGTTCATTTGGTGATCCATTAACCACAAAGCTACTTCTGCTATACGTGCAGGAAATTCATCATATTCAATGCCATAGAATTGGTCAACATCAATATTCATGATTTGATCAATACCAATTACTTGCTGACCACCATACAATTCTTTGAGAACATCTAACTCAAGTAAACGTAATTCTCGATAGGTAATAATTAAGAAATTACCACAGCCACAAGCGGGGTCGAGGAATTTTAACATACCTAATTTTTTATGAAATCCTCTAAGTTTGTTTTTATTGTTCTTTATTTTTTGAAATTCCTCATACAGCTCATCAAGAAATAGGGGTTTAATGAGTTTTAGAATGTTCTTTTCAGAGGTGTAATGAGCGCCAAGGTTTCTTCGTTCCTCAGGGTTCATTACACTTTGAAACATACTCCCGAAAATAGCAGGAGAGATTAATCCCCAATTCAATGCACTGCATTCCAAAAGCATTTCACGCATTTGAGAATTAAAAGCAGAAATTGGTAGGGGCTCTTCAAACAACTTGCCATTTACATAAGGAAATGCAGAGAGATGTTCGTCTAAGTTTTTGAGTCTTTTTTCTTCTGGTGTATTAAGAGTTTGGAAAAATTGAGCTAGCCAAGCTCCTAAGTCACTACCATCTTCATTAGTTTTAACTTCAATAAATTCTTTAAACGTGTCCTTTTCAAAAATTCCTGTATCATCTGCGAAAAGGCAAAAAAGCAATCGAACTAAAAATACTTCCAATGGATGACCTTCATAACCACTTTCTTCAAGTTGGTCATGGAGTTTCCCCATGAGTTCTGCGGCTTTAATATTAACAGGGTCTTCATCTTTAAAGATTCTTTTTTGATACCCCGCGATAAACCCGAAAAGTTTTATGTTCTTGTGTAATTCGTCTAATTTGAATTCATGTTCTTCATTTTCATCCAGATCGTAGAGTTTAAATTTTTCAAAATCAGAAACTAAAACATACTTGGGCAAATCATGTTCTTTAATTCCATGGAAATAATCAGTAGCCTGCTCAAATGCACTTTCAAGATTTTTCCCTCTTGATTTATGTTCTACAAGTAAAGTACCTTTCCAAAACAAATCAATAAATCCTTGGTTTCCATTTAACTTTTTGACTGGCTCTTCAAAAGTTGCAAGACGTCTTCGTGATATACCAAAAACATTAAAAAAGTCATTCCAGAACGAGTCTTTTTCTGCTCGCTCTCGACTTTCCCCTTCCCATTCCTTCGTAAATTTTAAGGCTCTGTCCTTTATTTCATTCCAGCTTAATGCCATTGTTTAATCTCTATTTTTTGTATGATGCCAAACGGCTTGTATATGGTGCGTGTCCTGCAGGGAATGCACTATATACCTTGTTTTTCGTGCTTTTTATTTAATATTCTTAATAGCTCTTTTGAAATTATCACTACTAGCTGATGTTTCAAAAATTTTCAATAATTCTGACCAATAGTCTTTTGATACTGAATTTTTAATTGCTTCACAAATTATCTTAGCCAGATTCTCTTCAAAATCAGTCCATTTATCACTTACTATAATTTCGGTTCTTGGTGAATTTAAGTCTAAGTCTCGGTCTCCACAGATATCTACTATGAGTATTAAAGGAAAAGGCCACTTTATTTTTACTTGGTTATTTTTCATTCTCCAAGACTCAGGAAATAAACTTGCTGGTATTTCAATTCCGTGTAATGATAATTTTGATTTAGATTTTGCTAATGAACTTGACGAATCATCGGTTCTGATTTCACCATCATCATTAATTGTAATTGATTTGGAAGATTCAAGAATGGAATTGACATTAATCTTTAATTCACGTTCTAAAGTGAAAGTCTCTCCTTCAACTAGAATATCTCTAGAATTCAATTCAATTTTTTCAACTGGTTTATCATGACTTTCTAATATTGCAACTGTTGCAGAGCCAATGATTCCCATATCGGTTTGATTAATATCAATTTCTATGAATCTTATATTCTCATTTTCATTCCAAGAATAATCTTTCAGAGAATATGAAGTAATCTCTTTAAAGCTATTTTCATTTCTTGTTTTTTTATGTGAAGTTGTTTCAATATTTATCTCGAATGGAGGATTAGGAATTACACTTTCAACATTCTGTATAAAACTTTCCTCCGTCATGCCTTCCCATGGATTTTTACTTTTTCTTAATATCAGTCGAGTAGTTGTCCCTGGCGTTTCTCTCATACCCTCTTTAATCCAAAATATACTTTCTTGACCTTCTACCGTTATATTTAAAGCATTACTAGATTTGTGAGGGCCATATACCATTTTAGTATCGACAATTAAAACATCAGAAATCATAAAACAGGAAAGTATACCAATACCAAATCTAGATGTTGGATGAAATTCTGCATTAGATTCAGCTTTTAGGGTGTAAAAATCTTTTGACTTATAGAAGGAAGAACCTATTTTGGAGTAGTAATTCTCTATGATATAGTCATCCATTCCTGTACCATTATCAGTTACTTCTAATACATTGTCTCCATTATCAGTAAAGTATTTAACAAGAATTTTAGGCTCATATAAATTGTTCCATTTATTTTCTTGAGCTTGTCGTAATAAACAAGCATCGATTGAATTTTGAAGTAATTCCCTTAGAGCAACTTCTGGATTTCCATAAAGTTTAGTACCCATTAATAATTCAATTACTTGAGTCTTACTTAGATTGAATTTAGTGTCTTTATAAATATAAATTGGGTTATTTTTTATATCGGTTTTAGTTCTTATTTTATCTCTATTTACTTTAAGTGGTAATTTTATATGTAAGTCACGTTGTTTTGAAAAATGAAAGTCATTTAATGTTGATATAATATTGTTTGAAAGACTAAGTTCATTATCTATAATTGTACAAAAATCATGAATTGAAGCTTCGATTACGGGATGAGAGCATTTGGCACTAAATTGGACTAATTCAGGGGTTATTTCCCAAGCTTCTACAGCCCGATGTTTATTCCATTCCTTTACTGATATTGGATTTCTAACATAAAGGTGTGAGTATAAAATTGAAGGAGTTCTTTTGCCATCAAAATCAAGAATATCTGCAAGCCTTAAAATCAGACCAACTAAAGGTAGACAAGCATAAATATCAGGGCCACACAAGACGTTTTTATCAAGGTCTAATAATTTTAGGGCATTTTCATTATGGCTGTAGCAGATTTGAGCTAGTTCAACAGTTAAATCTGCTTCACGAAAAATTATTTTACCTGACCAATCTTTTTCAATTATATCTCTTGCTCTATCTGCATGAGTCTGTCGAATGTATTCAGTAATCAAATATGATTTTATAAGTTCAGCCTGAGAATTTTGACCTTTTAGTATTAATTCATTTAATTTGTTTTCATCTTCTGGTCTTGAACTGAAAAACCTTTTAAAATCATCATAACTTTCATTTTCTTCATCATCCAATATTGGTGGGGAATCCCATATTTTTTTCCAAGTCAGCACTTCCTTTTCATCAGGTGCCATTCCAATATCATGGAAGAAAGCACTTGTAATAAGTAATAGTAGTTCAGGGCTTGATAGTTTTTTTATGGTTTCTTCAGGAATTAGTCTTTCCATTAAATGCAAAACTCTAAACAAATGATCTCCGTCATGTAGAGTAAATTCTCCCATGTGTTTAATTATTGTTTTGGTCCTTTGAAAGGCGTAAGAAGTCGTATTTTGAACAAGGGTAATGACATCTGAATCTTTATCAGAACATTTATTATTCAAAGCTATATATAAAGCACTTTTTTTGAGTCTTAATAAAAATTCATCTTTATAATCGTCATTCATTTATGGTACGTGTTTTTGTTCAGTTTTTTATGCAGTTATCCAAGCAACTAAATCTGCTATTTCTGGATGATCATTAGGTAAAATCACATTTAATTCTTCACTTTCTAGCCTTGCATTGAAATTAGCCCAACCCATTTCATTTTTTGGAATTCCGCCTAAATGACTTTCTATTGTTCCTTTTGTCCAAACATAAACACCTGCGGCTTGCATTTTTGTTTTTAATGATGTCAGGTTGCCCTGAATTGCTGCTTCTCGAGCTAACAAAGCAAATGCTTGCGCTGCTGTTAAAGCACTGCCAGATTTGGTAGGCCAACCATTATTCAAATTGATTGAATGAGTTGGGGCAATAATAGCTAAATGATCTTTTATTGCTGCTACATCTGTATCGCCTGTTGAAAGGAAACCCTGAGATTCTCCTTCTTTTAAGGCATAATCAAGGTCAACTATCGCTTTTGTTGGTATTGCCATTGCAGATAAAACTTCAATGGTTTTTCTTGTGCTTCCCGAACCATCCATTGGTACTAATGCTGTTTTTAGAAGCCCCAATGTTTCGCCTGTTACTTTTTGGATGATTTTTGGAAGTAGTCTATTTTCCGTTTTGCCTTCGGCAAGAATTACTCTTTCTGAAAAAAGTATGTTTGATGAGTTGCTCAGTGAGAACACAATTGCAAGTTGGCTTGGATGTGTCGAAGCAACCGCAGCTATTGCAGTTCTTAGTGAATTTCTTTTATGAGTTCCCTGTGTGACGTTTTTTCTAATTAATAAAGTATTCTCAACATCTTTTGAGGTAATCATAAAAGGAGAATGTGTTGAGAAAATTACTTGATAACCTTGTGTTGACAGAATTTTGAGAGCATCTCTTAAAACTTCTATAGCTTGTGGATGTAGGTATAATTCAGGCTCGTCAATTAGTAGGATGGTATTTGATACTTGCTCTCCTGATTCTCTTTTAATATCAGCCAGATGTCGAACTAAAGCCATTTGAATTGAACGTTGTGCCCCATGTCCTAATGCGGAAACATCTCGACCATCTGGGTTTAAGTTTTCAAAAACTTTAATAGTTCCTTTTGAGAAAACCTCTTTGAGTTCAGGTGTCGGAACATGGACTTTGATATTCACACCTGGGAAGAAGGATTCAACTTTTCCACTTACTGCAGTATCAAAATCATTAAGTTCAGTTGCCCTTGAAGTTCCGTCAGCATCAAGAAGTTCCTTTATACCGTTTAAAGCAGTCTGAACTTGAGTGCTGTAGCTTGTTTGAATAGGACCAATTATTTCAGAAAGAAGTTTGCCAATTGTGGTCGTATTTTTACTCTTGCTTACATCTTCTTCTGAGTTTTCCATTGCTCCGATTTGAATTGGCTCAGGAAACAATGCTTGCAAAGCTTGATCTAAGCCTGTAGGGTTAG
Source organism: Acidiluteibacter sp. (assembly GCF_055129545.1). Taxonomy (NCBI): domain Bacteria; kingdom Pseudomonadati; phylum Bacteroidota; class Flavobacteriia; order Flavobacteriales; family Cryomorphaceae; genus Acidiluteibacter; species Acidiluteibacter sp. The sequence goes on from NZ_JBSRUB010000002.1 coordinate 15,842, forward strand.
CACGCCACTCGTTGGGGTTTCCAACATTAGAAGGGTCTTTAACCAACAATCGGATTTGGCTAGCAGGAATACTTGGTTGTGCTTGAACTCGCTTTATATAAAGTGAATCCGTAAATAAAAATGGTTCGATAGAAGTTCTTTGATTTTCTGGTAATTGTTCAAGTATGGTTTCAGAAATACCTGAAATTTTACCTTCCATTTCTACCGCTTCTGTTTTGTTGTAAAATGCAGTTTCCGCCAATGCAGATTTTCTCAACAGCCATTTTATAGCTTCAAGCATATTAGATTTTCCAGCATTATTATATCCAACAAATGGTGTAAAAGCTGAAAGCTCAAATCTTTCGGCAATAATTGACTTGTAGTTTTTAATTGATATTTCAGAGAGTAAATGTGACATTCTTCAAATTTAGTTTTTTTTGCAGTTTTCAGCATGAAGCTCAACATTATAGGATTAAATCATGTAAGCCAATGGCGCAGTTTGATTTAATCCGCCGTTGAACTATGCGGTGTCGGTTTTGCGCTTATAATGCTATGGGGATTGAATCCGTTTTATTTTATCCCAAGTT
>NZ_JBSRUB010000003.1:0-228008 GCF_055129545.1 Acidiluteibacter sp.
AATGGATGCACCGACACTTCAAGATGTGTTCAAATAGTTGGCGTAGGAGTTGAGGAATTAAAGCAGCAAACATATTATATAGCACCAAACCCATCCAAAGGAATTACTTATTTGAGAAAAACGGACAATTCTCCATTAGAAATCACAGTTACTTCAATTGAAGGTCAGTTAATCCTGCAAAATCGATTATATGATTCAGGTATTTTTCCAATAGATTTAAGCAATGAATCAAATGGAATTTACCTCATTAAAATTGCTACAGGGAATACAGTTGAGTTGATGAAATTGGTGAAGTATTGAATTTATTTCCATTAATCTGATTTTTCATCATAACCGGTGTTTTTTTTGATTTTTTTACGAATCACGAATAGAATCGTTCCTAAAATTAGCGCCACTAAAGCGCCCCAAAAAGTTAAAAATTTCTCCCAAAAAATGGTCCAAAGTTCATGCATCTTTCCGTTGAATTCTTTTTTCTTATCTACAATCACTTCTACTGATAAAGTTCTCGATGTCTTTGGAATAGATGAGCCAGTGCAGGTTGAATTTTTAAATATTTCAACCACTTACTTTAAAAATAAGTACTTCTACTTGGTTTTTGGTTAAGGGTAATTATACGCTATTTATTTAATTCATTTTGATATAGGTTTGTAACAACACTATTATTATGTTGTCAAACGCCATAGAATTTACAAAAAATAAGCTGGAGGAATTCTTTTCGAATAAGTCTGGAAACACTCAAACTATTTTACAACTTTCTTCATTAAGTGAATCCAATTCAGATAAATCTTCGGATGACAATGTGATTAAGATGGCTATAGTGAATATTGAGGAAGAAGAGGCGATGTCGAACAGATTGTCTTACACAGAAAAAGATGGCGAGTTTCAAAAGAAGAATCCACCTGTATTCTTGAATGTATATCTGCTTTTTTCAATGGACTTTAAGGATTCAAACTACTTGGAAGGACTTCACTGGCTATCCTTTATCATTCAGTTTTTTCAGCAGAATAAAATTTTCACTGCGGATACCACTGCAATGCCAAATAAAATTGAGCGGTTGAATTTCGAGCTTGTAAATATTGAAATTGATAATATGAGTAGGTTTTGGGGAGCTTTAGGAGCCAACTATCAACCTTCAGTGATTTATAAAATGAAGATGATTTCTATTGATTCGGATGCAATGGAAGCTAGATATGCCAGTGTAAGTGATCCGGAATTAAAAACTGGGATGTGATTGAGATTTTTAACATATCAATGATACATGAATATGAGCAAGGTATAAGCAATCACCTTTCTCTTATTCCATTCCCTGATTTGAAACAATTTGAGTTTAAAAGTAGACTGCGTTTTAAAAGTGATATTGGCAGTTTGAGGTGCTATAGCGAAGAAGACAAGTCTTTACTATCAGAGTATAATTATTTCTGCTTTTGGTTAGTTTATATAAATACTGACGTCATTAGTTACTCTGTTTTTGGTCAGAATTTATTGTTTGATTATCCAAAGTTTATTTGGAGTGATTTAGAGGAAAGTAAAGCAAAAGATAAGTTCATATTGAAAGCAGATAGGCTTAATGAGGATAGCATTATCAAGTTTGGATTAAATAAAGCCACCAAACCAAGAAATGCTATAGGGGTAGTAGCCATTAAAAGTGAATTCGTGACGGATAATTTATCCTTTGAAGTGCATTTTAAAACAGCAGCTACACTCTGGCAATACCGTATTCAGGCCGACTTTGAACTTGCTGATTGGAAGTTTACGATAGAAGATAAAAAAGAGGAGCTAGAATTTGAGAGTGAATTAAAAAGTGGAGAACTCTGGTTTACCTCTAAAACAGCTTTACCCTATTTTAAGTACTCAAATGACAGACTTTCATTGAGGTGGGAGCCCAAAAATGATTCTTTTGACTTTCATAACTATAAAAAACAGTTGCCATTTCCTGATTTTCGCTACAAAGAGAGTTTAGATGAGAAAGAATTAAGTCCAGTATATATCAAATTGTAAATTAATTAAATCTATAAATATGTCATTAACTTTAAAAACTCCGGGAGTCTACATTCAAGAGAAAAGTGCATTCCCCAATTCTGTAGCAGGTGTAGAAACTGCCATTCCCGCTTTTGTCGGATATACTGAAAAAGCGAAATTCAAAGGGCAGTCCCTTCTTAATAAACCTGTAAGAGTAGACTCTTTCAAAGAGTTCGAACAATTTTTTGGGATCGGATGTCATACCACCTACGGTTTAGCCGAAGTAGATCCAACCAAAGAGGGTGCGCCTGCACCTGATGTTCACTTGGAAGAAAAATCCTATGAGTTGAAAGTAGACCCAGGAACACGTTTCAACTTGTACGAATCGATGAAATTCTTTTATCAAAACGGTGGAGGAAGTTGTTTTATAGTTGCAGTAGGTACTTATGGAGATGGAAAAATTACTCCTGACTTTTCTTCTACACCGTTCGAAGGTGGTATAAAAAAGTTAGAGAAAGAATCAGAACCTACGATGTTAGTAATTCCTGATGCTGTTTTATTGGAAGATACAGTATGCTACCCTTTGCAACAACAAATGTTGATGCATTGTGGAGTTCAACAAAATAGAGTGGCCATACTAGATGTATTCAACGGAGATAAAGGATTAGAAGATCCAACTTATAATCCAGTTGATAATTTTAGAAATTCAGTTTCTTCTGATTTCTTGAGTTACGGAGCAGCCTACTATCCTTATTTAAATACATCTGTTATTCAGCAAACTGAGCTCAATTTTAGAAACCTAAATTCAGATGGAATTGCAGTATTACAAGGTGTTTGTAACGATTTTATTAAAAATTTAAAAGAGAGTCAACAAGCTGCTTTGAAACCATTTGTTGACGGAATGGGTGCTGCTGCACCTGCAGGAGACTCAGGTGAGGAAGCAGATGGTAAAGAAGGAAAAGCAGCTGATGGTGCAGCTACAGCTCCAGATGATCATACTATCAATAGTGTACTTTCAATAGCCATTCCGGAATACAAAACTGTAATGGAAGCAATTTTAAAGAAGAAAAATTTAATGCCACCATCTGCGGCTATGGCAGGAGTATATTCTTTAGTAGATAGTCAAATTGGAGTTTGGAAAGCACCAGCTAATGTGGCTATGAGTAGTGTGATTTCTCCATCGGTTTTAATAGATCATAATCAACAAGAAGATTTAAATGCACCCATTTTAGGAAAAGCAATATGTGCCATTCGACCTTTCGTAGGTTTAGGGACAATGGTTTGGGGTGCAAGAACATTAGATGCCAATAGTTTAGATTGGAGGTATATGAATGTTAGACGAACCATGATAATGTTGGAGCAATCGATCAAGTTTGCATCAAAAGCGTATGTTTTTGAACCAAATGTGAAGAATACATGGGTTTCAATTGATGCCATGATCTCTAATTTCTTAACCAATGTATGGAAGCAAGGAGCGTTAGCAGGAGCAGCTCCAGCTGATGCATTTTCAGTAAGTGTAGGGCTTGGTTCTACTATGACTGCTGTAGATATTCTAGAAGGAATCATGCGAATTGAAGTTAAAGTCGCGATCTCTAGACCAGCAGAGTTCATTGTAATCACATTTGAACAACAAATGCAAAAATCTTAATTCATCTAACTAATTTAATACAACTTAAAATATAATATCATGGCAGATAACGGATCAGCACAAAGTGCATCACAGAAAGCGTGGCCTATTTCAAAATTTTACTTTACTGTAGATTTCGGTGGGGCAATGGCAAATACTTCTTTTCAAGAGATTTCAGGTCTTGATGTAGAAGCACAACCGATAGAGTATAGAGCCGGAGATAGTTCTATATTCTCAACTATTAAAATGCCTGGAATGACTAAATTCAGTAACATCACCTTTAAGAAGGGTGTATTTGTGAAGGATAATCAATTCTTTGATTGGTACAATAAAATTAAAATGAATACCATCGAAAGAGTAACGATTACCATCAAATTGTTAGATGAAGGCGGCAATGCCACTATGACTTGGGAGCTACAAAATGCTTGGCCTACCAAAATAACCGGAACGGACTTAAAGTCGGATGGGAATGAAGTAGCAGTAGAAACTATCGAAATAGCTCATGAAGGGCTTGTTATAGCTAATAAGTAAAATTATGACCTTTAATTATCCGTCTCCTTCGTTTTACTTTAAAGTTAAGATTGCTGGTGCCATGTATTCCTTTAAGGAGGTAGATGGTATCTCAGTTGAAATGGACATTGAAGAAATTGCAGAAGGCGGTGAGAATGGGTTTAAACATAAAGTACCTACTAGACCAAAGTTTTCCAATCTTGAATTGAAAAGAGGATTTGTTCCTAAAGATTCAATGCTTGGAAAACTTTGTTCATCTATTTTAATCAATCCATCATTGAATGGGTTTAAAAGAACGCAGATTTTGGTGCACCTGTTGGACGAAAAAGGGGCTCCTGCTATTAGTTGGTCATTTAACGATGCTTGGCCGATTAGTTGGAGCATTGGCAAATTCGATGCAATGGAGAACAGTTATGCGGTGGAGTCGATCAAGTTTTCATACAGTTATTTTAATACCTTATAATATGACGTTAATAATTAAAGAGCTGGTGATAAAATCAACGATTACTGATAAGCCAAAGCAACGATCAGAAGTTGACGATAAAAGAATGAAAGATGAAATAATTAAAGTTTGTACCAATAGATTAATCAGACATTTTAAACACTTAAATGAGCGTTAAATATGGCAAAATCTGCGAGTCTTGTCAAGTTAAAATTGATAGCTTATTCTGATACCTCTTATTCTTCAGAGGAAGGAACTTTTGTGGCATCTATTAATCCAGAGAGTTATACGCATAACCATGGAGTAAAATTTTCTGAAACCAAGTCTGTAGCAGAAGGTGAAGGAAATGCGCCTAAATTTAATAGTGTTGACACAGAAACTGTTGATTTTAGTATATACTTGGATGGGACTGGGGTAGCAGGAAACAAGAAAACGGTAGGAGCTCAAATCTCAGAATTGAAGAAGGTGATTTACCAATACAATGGGAAAAATCACCGAACCAATTACATAAAGATCTTGTGGGGCTCATTGGTATTTTATTGTAACCTTACCAAGTTATCCATTAACTACACGATGTTTTCTCCCAATGGGAAACCATTAAGGGCAAAAGCAGATGTAAGCTTCTCAGGGTTTACAAATGCCAAATTGATGGCTGCGAAGGCGAATAAACAATCGCCTGATATGAGTCATCTAAAAGTAATGAAACCAACGAATAATATTCAGTTGTTCTGTTCTGAGATTTACAAAGAAGGAAGTTTATATATAGAAGTTGCACGAGCCAACGATTTAGATACGTTCCGAAAGGTGAGGGATGGTAAAGTGTTATTGTTTCCACAATTAAACAAATAAATATATGTCAGATTCTATTGATCTTTTATTAATTACTATTTTATTGAAAGGGAAGGAAACTTCTGCTACAATAAAGAGCATTAATGTGACCAAAAGTATCAATAAGATTTCTTGGGCTGAAGTGATTTTGAATGATGGTAGTAAGGCTGCTGAAAGTTTTGAAAACAGTGATTCAGGTAATTTTGATCCGGGAACGGCAATAGAAATTAAAGCCGGATATGAGTCTTCGGAAGACACCATCTTTAAGGGCATCATAATGAGTTTGTCCGTTATAGTAGATCCTGAAGATGGCCCAACTATTTCTATAAAGTGTAAAGATGAAGCGGTAAAGTCTACATTGGAACGAAAGAACGCCTACTTTCTAAAAAGTAAGGACAGTGATATTATTAGTAAAGTGTTGGGAAACTATAGCTTTTCATCATCAGTAGATAGTACCACCGTACAGAACGAAGAAGTGATCCAATATGGAGCCTATGATTGGGATTTTGTATTGAGTAGGGCAGAGATAAATGGACTGGTTGTCATAACAGACGATGGTACATTCAATGTAAAAAAGCCTGCCGTTAGCGACAGCACTGTGGCTACAATTACTTACGGAGATACCTTGATAGATATGAATTTGGGTCTTAATTCGAATGACCAAGTTCAGGCAGTAAATGCCGTCTCTTGGGATCCGGATACTCAAGCTCTAGTAAAAGGAGCGTCCGAAGAGCCTACAGTTAATGCAGAAGGAAACATTGATGGAAAGAAACTTTCTACAGTAATCAGTGCGAATGCTCAATTACAAACCAACATACCATTAAAGGATGATGCATTAAAGGCGTGGGCCAATGCAAAACTGATAAAAAATCGACTCTCTCGGTTTAATGGCCATGTGATGTGTAATGGAAATGCTGCCATCAAACCAAATACATTGGTGAAGTTAGTCGGAGTGTCCAAAGCCTTAAACGGAGAACTTTTTGTGGGGTCAGTGCACCATGTTTTAGAAGATGGCGCATGGACGACAGAGCTTGGAATAGGAATAGATGCACAATGGTTTGTAGAGGAGAATAATGTAGATGCCTTGAAAGCAGGTGGGAGATTGCCAGCGATGAATGGTTTGCAGATAGGAGTGGTGAAGAAGATCGATAGCGACCCCAATGATGAGTTTAGAGTGCAAGTGACGCTTCCATTGATACAATCAAGTGACGATGGCATTTGGGCGAGATTGAGTACTTTCTATGCTTCCAACGGATTTGGTGCGTTCTTTTACCCTGAAGTTGGAGACGAAGTGATTCTAGGCTTTTTGGACGATCATCCATCAGCACCAATTATATTGGGCAGTGTGTATAGCAAAAAGAATGTGCCATCACAGACACCGGATGAAGACAATACACACAAGAACTTTCTATCCAAAAGCAAATTGGAAATAGATTTCAATGAAGAGGATAAAATCATCACCATACAAACTCCTGGTAAGAACATTATTGTGATTAGTGATAAAGATAAAGGAGTGACAATTACAGATCAGAATGAGAATCAGATTAAGATGGACGACAGTGGAGTGACCATAGAAAGTAAAAAAGCAATGACCATAAAAGCTGCGGATGACTTAACAATAAGTGCAAAAGGAATTACCATTAAAGCGGATCAGGCGGTAAGTATGCAAGGTGGAACAAATGTAACGGTAAAAGCCAGTAGTGCTTTAAACTTAGAAGGACTGAATTCTACCCTAAAAGCAAGTGCTTCTTTAACTGCTCAAGGAGAGGCGAGTGCTGAATTTAAGGCATCAGGAAATACGACTATAAAAGGAGCAATGGTTTCTATTAATTAAAAACATAGAATGATGTACGACTCTAAAGAAAAAAGCGAAAGTAAAAGTGAAGCCAATCAATCGAGCTCAAAAGCTGGAATTCAACGAAAAAATAAGAATCAAGAATTTCAGAAAGAGCTGCAATTGAAAAAGACGATTCAACGAAAGCCGAATAATACAGGTCTTCCTGATCATCTAAAATCAGGGATAGAAAATCTTTCAGGGCATAGTCTAGATGATGTGAAAGTACATTACAATTCTAGTAAACCATCACAATTGAATGCTCATGCATATGCACAGGGTAATCAAATTCATTTAGGAGGAGGGCAAGAGAAACATTTGGCTCACGAAGCATGGCATGTAGTGCAGCAAAAGCAGGGCAGAGTAAAACCTACGGTGAATTTGAATGGTGCGGCTATCAATGATAGTGTAAGTTTGGAGAAAGAAGCTGATCTGATGGGAGGGAAGGCGTTGCAGATGAGTAGAAATGGAGATAAAATAGGATATCGAGGTTTTGGGGGAATAAACAAAAACATTAAGGAGCCTTTGCAGAGAAAGTCACAAGAAATAGTTCAAGCTCTGAGGAATAATGAAGAAGTATTTCAGTTAAACACTGAATTTAAATTTAAGAAAAGACAATTAACTTATGATGACGGAAGTGGAATGGCTAAAAGTCAGATGGTTGCAGAGGAGGCAGAAGTATGGATTGATCCTAGTAATCCTGTAAAAGGAACAACAACACCTTCTTCTTCAGGTATATATGCTGATATGAGTTTAACTCAAGGACACTTAATTAATGCCCAGGTAGGAGGTCCAGGGATTGCCGAAAACTTTTTTCCTATCACGTCAAGTCTTAACGCACAACATAAGAATAATATAGAGTTACCTCTTAAATATAATGTAGTAACCTTAAGTAAATTACAGAATTCTGGAACTCCCTGGACTAACAGACACTTATATTATAAGGCTAAAGCCGTCCCTAGCTCTTGGACAGCGTTTGACTCTACCACCCAATCTCAGACTCAGTTTCAATGTACTACGTCTTATACAAATGATCAACATCAAATATTATCAAGCTTACCAACAACCAATTTCACAGCGACTGATGCTACAGCTCTTGTGCATACTAATTTAGATAATGAACTGACTACAATGGGAGCTGGAGCTCCTGGAGCTCCAACTACAAGTCATGGTACACGTCATTATACATTGGGTTCACCTTCCACAGGAGGAATAGGGACGATAAGAGATTTATTTTTAAATGGGACTAAAATTGGTACAGCTGAGGAGTGATTTAGATACCAGGCAAGAGGAAAGCCAGATGAACCAGCAAGTATAATAACGAATGATGATCCAAATTTTGATGGTTAGCATTTCGTATGTTAGAAAACGGATCTGAATCTATAGAGAGCGCATTGTGATGATGAAGTAGATCGTAAGGTGGGCTTATCTAAAAACAGCTATAGCCTAATAATTAATATGTTTATTAAACAATAATATGTATTACCACCAAGAAGAAAGTAAATCAGAAGAAAAAATTGTTCAATCGACTTCTAAACCAGGAATTCAGCGAAAGAACAAGAATTCTGAATTTCAGAAAGAGATGCAATTGAAAGAAATAGCACAACAAAAGCCTATACAATTAAAGTCTATGGTCTTATCTCAACAAGACCAAACCTATAATTACGGAAATGGTCAAATCAATGTTGGAGAATATGTAGAAGTAGGCTTGGACCCTGCAGATATGAAACAAGGACAAAGTGCAAACTTGAATACCTCTCAAGATGAAATGATGGGTGAGATTCGAAATCAATGGGGAATTATAGGAGGAGGTCTTGTTAAAGGTCATTTATGGAACGATAATTTAGGTGGTAGCGCAATGAATTATAACTTATATCCTATTACAAAAGCTGCAAATAGTGACCATCTTGGCTATGTTGAAAACAAGGCTAAGGAATATATATGGAAGCATCAACAACCTATTTATTATAAAGTTGAGGTTGATGCTACACCCAATATAAATCAAGCTAGAGCAGATTTTGATTGTGAGATCCGTGCTTGGGATCCTCAAAAGCCTAATAAACTCGGGAATCTCTTATTTGGTCCTGTTACTATTGTATCAGACTTAAATAACGTAGGAGCATATAATGAAGCTTATGAGACCTATACAGGTGCTACTGCAGATAGACAAAAACGACCAAAAGCTCCGAAGTGGGCTACAAAGCCTAAAACAAAAGTGGGAGATCTAAGCAAACAAGAAGCATACGACAGAAGAAATCAATAGTTTTTAATGCTCATAAAAGTAAGATCATGTACGACCATCAACAAGAAAGTGAATCTGAAGAAAAAGTAGCTCAATCAGCTTCTAAGGTAGGGATTCAGCGGGTCAATCAAAATCCTGAATTTCAGAAAGAGTTGCAGTTGAAAGAAGCGATTCAAAGAAGACCTAACAATACTGGTCTCCCTGATCATTTAAAATCAGGGATTGAAAATTTGTCAGGACATAGTTTGGACGATGTAAAAGTGCATTATGATTCTAATAAACCTGCTCAATTGAATGCGCATGCTTACGCTCAAGGTAATCAAATTCATTTAGCAAGTGGGCAAGAAAAGCATCTAGCTCATGAAGCTTGGCATGTGGTGCAGCAAAAGCAGGGTAGAGTAAAACCAACGGTGAATGTAAATGGAGCGTCTATAAATGACAATGTAGGTCTAGAGAAAGAAGCAGATGTAATGGGAGGAAAGGCTTTGCAGATGAGGTTAGGTGTAAAAAATGAACAATTAGAAAAGAGTACTAAATCAATTATAAAATCTGGCGCTTTGGTTCAAAGGAAGTTATATAAAATGACAAGAAAACTTCCATTAGAAGTTAATTCAAAAGAGAAGAGTTCAAAAGATACTTGGATCAAATTTATAGATGCATTAAGACTAAGATATCCTTTATTAAGAAAATTAACGTCTGAAGAAGAGGGTGATAGCTCAAAAAGTGATAATCCAAGAGGTGAAGTATTTTTAAAGGCTAAATCCGACCTTGCATCAAAATTAAATTTTGATGATGAAACACAATTACATTCAGTAAAGAGTGCACATGTTGCAGGTATTAGCAAAGAAAAGAGGAAAAGAGTAGGTTCTGTAAATAATAAAATTTCTAAGATGGTTTCTGATATTACCTGGATTGGCGCGCATTTGGTTAAAGATGCATGGGGCGGAATGGATAATATGATGAATGTTGTTGCTTGGCCTCAAGAAGCAGAAGATAAATGGTCCCAAAGTTTTGAAGACCCAATTGATAATGCGTTCTTGTTTGGAGAAGTAAGTAAAGCATTTATGGAAATTGATGTAACTAAAGATGATGAGGTACTAAGTCGAAATCAAGCAAATGTTCTATTGGGACAAGGACTTGTTGCCTCGGGAATTTCAGCTACTGATAGCCAAAAGAAATATTTAGAACAAGAAGTTGAGAAAAAGAGGTGGGAAGTGAATCATGCAGTAGAGACTGTACCTGTTATTACCGAGGGGAGCTCTACACTCGCCCCAAAAGTTATAATACCATCAAATTTATCAGGCTATTCCTTAGCTTATGAAAAGGCTCGTGAAGTAGTTTGGTTTGATTTAAACGGTAACCTTCAAGGATTAACAAAAGTGAATATAAATGCACTTAGTAATGCTAAGAGTCAAGATGATGTTGAAAAAAGTAAAAATACAGTGAGAACAAAAGAACGTGTAAAAGCAATTATTGAAGAAAAAAACAATTTGCAGCCTGATGTTTTTTCACAAGATTTAGAGAAAATTTCAAGTTAAAAGTATTCATGAAATTTATTTTACCTTTTAAATTTAATAACCTACTGGAGTGCATTCACCCCAAAAACCACGTAAAACTACTCTTTTCAGTTTCCTGATGGACTGCTACCTTGCAGTTAAAATAGTTGAATTATGGAGTTGTTAAATTATAACGAGGAAAGCGAAAAAGCCTTTTTAGGAATCGGTTGGAGTTTTCCCATTCAATTCAATTGGCAAACCAAGAGTGTAAAAATGGTTTCCGCCGAAAAGGATATCGAAGAAAGCTTATTCATACTGCTTAATACACTGAAAAAGGAGCGTTTGTTGCGCCCTGATTACGGTTGTAATTTGCTTCCCATGGTTTTTGATAACATGGACAGTAACCTGTATTCTGCTATGAAAGATGACATTCAGAATGTGATTACACTATACGAAAGCCGAATAGAAGTGGCAGAAATTCGATTGGAAGAAGCCATGGATGAAGGGATTATTTACATAGAGGTAGGCTATGTCATTAGAGCTACCAACAGCCGGCAGAATTTAGTTTTTCCATTTTACATCACCCAAGGGACTCAAATCGATGACTTTGAACGAATACACGAATAATCAATTCAAGTGATCACTGTTTATGACCCAATCTTTTAAGAAATCTAATGTTTCATATGCTCGACCCCAATAAATTAAAGATTGACGACCGCTCCATTCAGCAGTTGCTAAGGGATTTGTTAATCACTTATGGGCAAATTCCATTTATTGAGAATGGTGTTGAGGTGGGAAAGTGGGATGAATTGTTTAAAGGTCAATTGCTCTTCTTTTGGGTAGAAATTCACGAATCTGAATTAACATGGTGGCAAAAAGAAAGAGACCTTATTCTGAAAAATTGGGACATCATTGATTCTGATAACTCAGGGAAATATTTAATAAAGGTGTTATCTACTTTTTATAAGTGGTTTGTGAAGGCGGAAAGCTATCTACAGTTGTGGGTTATAAAAGAGCTAGAAAGTTGTTTGGCATCCCTTGACTTTAAAAGCCTAGATGTTCTAATAGAAGAAACTAAAAATGACACAGATTTTACTTTTATAATTAATGAATTAAAGAAACGGAAGCGAGAAAGAGCTGTTCTTTCCTTCATACAAAGAGAGGGAACTACAAAGGTTAAGTTTGAAGAAACGACTAACTTGATTTTGAATTGTCTTTTTCAAATCAAGAATGAGTTATTAAAAAAAGATTGGGATGAGTTGGTCAGTACAGAACTTCATCCTCCTCATATTGGACTTGCTTACGGATTCTTAAAAGCATATGAAAAAGTTCAAGAGAAAATTAATGAAGTCCCGAAAAGACATTTAGATTATTACTATAAGGATATACTGCAACAAGAGAAAGCAAAGGCAAGGCCTGATGAGAATTATGTCTTTTTTCAATTGAATAAAGAGGTGAAAAGCTTTGTATTGCCGAAGGGTACTGTATTGTTAGGAGAAGCAGATGAGTCTGGTAAAGAGAAAGAATTCGTAACAGTTTCAGATTCCTATTTGACCAACACACGAATTAGTGAACTAAAAACCTTACTTATCAACGCTTCGGATGACATAGCTCCATCCAATAAAATAAATGCCATATCAGGAATCTATCAAAATGAAGTAAATTCTGAATTGGTAGGTAATTATTCGAACGAAAAAGAAGGATGGTGTTTTTTTGGAGAACCGAAAATCGAGCAAATAGCATCCGTGGGTTGGGCATTAGCTTCGCCATCTTTTTTGACATTTGGTGGAGACCGTTCCTATGAATTGATCATTGAATTGTCGGATGACAGCGCTGAAGAGTGTCGAAAATTACTTGAAAAATTGGCTGAGAAAGACCGACATTCACAAGAAGAATTATTTTTTAGTTATCTCAATCAAGCATTTGATATTCAGATTACCGGTTTGACTAAATGGATGTCCATTAATAAATATCAGATTAATTTTTATGACTTTCTAAAAAAGACCAGCAATGCCATTAAGTTAAACTTTAGTCTTCTCGCAATTGACGAAGCTTGGGTTCCTTTCTCAAAAGAAGTGCATGGAGATACCTACACGACCCCTTATCCATTAATTGAGTTTAAAGTCAAAGAGAATACAGTCTATTATCCTTATTCTTTCTTGAAATGTATGCGGTGGAAAAGCCTTGGAGTTAATATTGAGGTGAACAATTCTACTAAGTTGACCTTGTACAATAAGCATGGGCTGATTGACTCTGCAAGCCCTTTCCCTATGTTTGGAGTAACGCCATTAATGAAAGATGAGTTCAGTGTTGGTACTTCAGAATGGGTTTACAAAAATTTGTATCAAATAGACCTTCAGTTGGTTTGGCTACAGCCTCCTAGTCCGAACCTAGAGGACTACTACAAAGATTATAAAACAGTTGAACTAAAGGATCAAGATTTTAAAATAGCTGTTCTACAAAGCAAAGATCAAAAGGAATTTAACCTATTTGATTTAGATAGCGATGGTGAATTAAAAGACACCACTCATATTGAAGGAGTATCCATTTTTAAGAAGTCAAATTCAAAATTAATCCCTGATGAGAGTATCTTAAAACCAAATGAGACACCACTAGCATTTATCAACTTTGAGTTGTCTTCTCCTGATGTTGGGTTTGGAAGTAAGGTCTATAACGAAGAATTAATTTTATTCTCTCAGGAGAAAGCTAGAGATAGAAAAAATAAACTGAACCTTTATCCTCCTAATGTTCCGTTTATCCCATATGTAAAGAAAATCAACGTTAATTATAAGTCTAGCAATACGGTTGTTAAAAAAGCGATTGATGGAGGGAATACTTCAGAACTTTTTGATTTCTTTCACATACATCCACATGGAATATTAAAGGTTGCTAATAATGAAAGTGTCGCAGATAATAATTTGGTTCCTAATTTTGAAGATAGGGCCTATTTATACCTCGGAATCGAAGGACTGATTAGGGGTACAGCTTTGTGTCTTTATGTTAAACTAGAACAGTCTAACATTATTCAAAAGGTTGATACTGATTTTCAATTGGAGTATTTGACTGGAAAGCATTGGTCTATTTTGTCCAGTGATAACATTTTAGAGAACACAGTAGAACGAGGATTAAATTCTGGAATGATCACATTTAGAGTTCCACATGATATCGATAATGAAAATCCCTTTTATTCAAAAGAAAAAAATTGGATCCGTATATCAGTAAAGAATAAGCATGCCAATAAGATTGGAAAATGTTTAATGATTAAACCCAATTGTAGCTTAATTGAACGGATTAATATTGGCCATGAAGAAAGTATAAAACTAGCAGAACCTGAAACTGTTGTAAAATTTAAGAGTAAACCAAAACAAATTACTCAAGTGAGTCAACCAATGTCTTCTTTTGGAGGCAGGGGTGGAGAAAATGAAGCTCAAATGTATGAGCGAACCGCTCAGTTATTGGGTCATAAAAATCGAATGGTGCGCCCAAGGGATTTTAAACGGATGCTGTTTGAGGAGTTTGATGAATTAGCTTGGATTAAAGTGGCGACCCCTACAATGTTTCCTGAAAGTGTAAAGGCTGGTGAAGTACATATTATAGTCTTGCCTAATTTCACTAGTTTGGGAGAATTGGAGCAGCAAAATATCCATTATGAGCGCATTGAAGCCATAGAGAATTACATAAAAAAGCATTCCTATCCTGGTATAAAAATCAAAGTATTTTCTCCACAAATTGAAATAGTGGAAGTCTGTGTGGATATTATTTTAAATCGATTGGCAGAAACTCCACCGCTTGAAGAATTAACTGATTTAATCAATAGAACCATTTCTCCATGGGCTTTTTCTAAAGGGAAAATTGAGAATGTTGACATGTCGTTCAATACCATTAATGTTTTGAATGGTTTAAATAAGATAAAATCAATTTGGAAAGTTGAGGTTTGTGAAGCGGTTCAAATTATAAAATCAGGCACAAACTTTTCATACGTCGATAGTGCAGAAACAAGTGAGCAGCTTGTACCATCAACTTATAAGAGTATTTTGATTCCTTCCATAAAACACAAGATTAGATTTATTACAGTTGCTCAAGATGGGATTAAAGATACAACCATAGGGAATATGGTGATAGGAACAGATTTGATTATAAGAGAACAAGGATCATTAACTCTTTCATTAAAAGAGAAATATGAAAGTAAGAAATCTCTTTTTGTGATAAGCACGAATGAAATGAATCCATAATAGATAAAAAATGGAAAACGAGAATAGTAAGTCCAAGATATTCAATAGAGAGAGTTTGTATGAAAAGTTCAAAAATGGGAAAAGGCCTGTTGAAAAAGACTTTGAAGATTTAATCAATTCAACAGTCAATCGGTTAGATGATGGATTTTCTAAAAACTTTGATACGGGGCTAGAGTTAGCGCCGCAAGGAGAAAATGGAGAAGAAATAATGAGCTTATTTGAAAAAATAAATGATTTATTGCCCTCTTGGAAATTTAGGCTAGTCGGTGAAAGTGGCAAAAAGAGATTATGCATTACTTCTTCAGCGCAAAATGATGCACTAACTATTACCCCAGAGAACAAAATTGGAATAAATTGCATCAATCCCGAATTTGAACTTGAAGTAGCAGGTGTAGTCGGATCTGCCGGTAGGGTTGGAACATTTGCTAAAGGGGAAGTTCCTGCTGATGGACAATGGAGAACGATTCTTTCTAATTTAAAGGGAGTCAATGCATTTGAAATGATGGCAGTTGCCCATGCTATAGAAGGCAAAGGCAAATATGCTTTACTTCATGCTTTTTTGTTGAATGCCTATAGTGGCCATTCTGGTAGGATAAAGAAAAATCATAATATCTATGGTTGGAAATGGTGGAATCGAATTAATGTGAGGTGGAAAGGAGACCCTTTTAATTATTCATTAGAAATAAGAAGTGGAGCTAACTTTGGAGAAGGTGCAGTTTTGAAGTATAACATTGGTAAATTAATTTAAGCCAATTTGAATTCCAAGAACTTTTTGTCAATATCAATAATCTTGTGAACGAGGGCAAACACTACTATTCCTGCGGTGTTTTTGGTTCCTGTTTTTTCCATTATATGTTTGCGATGACCTTCAATTGTTCTAATACTTCTGAATATTTTATCTGAAATTTCTTGATTCGTATAGCCATGACAAATGTATTCTAATACTTCAATTTCTCTTTTTGTCAGACTTTCTACTTTTGAAAAGTTTGGCTTTTTGTTGGACTTCACTTTTGAGCGAATCGCTTTTGCATAGTCTTCTGTTAAATAAAGGCCCTTTTCATACACGAGGTCTATAGCAAAAATTAATTCTTTAGGATCTAAAGATTTAGAGAGGAAGGCATTGATTCCTAAATTGACCATAAAGTTTACAAAACTAGGACTATAGTAGGAAGTAAGGATTATGATTTTACAGTCGACGTATTTTTGACTTAAAATTTTAGTGGTCTCAATTCCATCTAAATACTTCATTCTTAAATCAAGAATAAATATGTCAGGAATGATTTTTTGTTTTTCAATTTCTGAAATTAAATCTTTTCCATCATTCACAGAATATACGACTTCAAGGTGGGGATATTTTTCTAGTAGACCTGATACGGCCTCCCTAAATAAAGCCTCATCATCGGCAAGCGCAATTTTGATCATTTAATTATAAGTTAGTGGGGTTAGTAAAGGTGTATGTGTTTGATTTCTAATAAAAAATTTAAATGTAATACTTTAAAAATTAACTTTCATAAAATGAGTATTTATACTCTTTTATAATCTGTTATCAATTTGCAATTTTATTCTAATTAATTATACTACATGAAGTTCAAATCGATATTCATATTTATTGCATTTTGCACCATTACCTTTCTGCCTTATAAATCAATTTCTTCTAGTTCTATAATTAAAACAACTAATATATTGAATACTGATTCAATAAGCAAAAAGAAAGACTTTAAAAAAGTAGAGAAGTTTTTGATGGGTGTTTTCAAGAAAAAAAAAGTGGTTAGGGCTACACCAAGAAAAGTTAAGTTCGTGCACAAGGATACAGCAGTAACTTCAGCTTACATCAATGATTTAAAAAAGTACGGTAAAATACTTTTAGAAGGTTCTGGAAAGTTAGAAAAAAAGTGGGATTCAATTCATAATATAAAACATGTAACCTACGAAGCAAGTAGTAGTTCTGTTAATAAAATTATATACGGATTTCATCCATATTGGATGGGGTCAGCCTATAAAAGCTACAACTTTAATTTATTGACACATTTGGCCCTTTTTACCTATGAATTGAATCCGAAGAATGGAGAGCTTAAAAGCTCCGTTGATTGGAGTGAGAGTAGTATTCTAGATTCTGCGGCAAAACATAGTTGCAAAGTCAATATCACTATTACCAATTTTACCCAGCACAACAATAGACAGTTTTTGAGCAGTGAATCAGCACAAGATAAAAGCATAGAATCGATATTAAATATTCTAAATGTTTCCTTGAAACAAGTATCGGGTGTGGTGTTGGATTTTGAAAATGTACCCTCTGAGAGTAGAGCCGATCTAACGAATTATGTCAATAGGCTATCTGATAGTTTAAAAATGTATGGTAAATCAATTCACATGACTATACCTGCCATTGATCCGAGTAATTCTTATGACATTAGTAGTTTAAAGCTTCACGTCGAATATTTCTTATTGATGGGGTATGACTATTTTGGAAGTTGGAGCAACGATGCAGGCCCTGTAGCTCCGATTTACAGTCAACCCATTTGGGGCAGCTACAGTGTAGAGGCTTCTGTGCATAATTACATCGCAAAAGGATTGCCACAAGATCAATTGGTGTTGGTGGTTCCTTATTACGGTTCATATTGGGAAGTAGACAATACCGAAGTGCCAACCAAGAAAGTTAAATTTCTTAGTAGTTTGTTATATAAAGAGGTCAGGTCGGACTATTCAGCTGACTCTATATTGCTAGAGCCGGTAAGTAAATCGGCCTATATTCTTCTAGAATTGGAAGATAAACACCATCAAGTTTGGTATGATGATATTGAATCTCTTACTTATAAATATGATTTAATTAATACTGAAAAATTAGCTGGAGTAGGAATTTGGGCGTTGGGTTACGACAATGGATACACCGATTTATGGCAACTATTGGAGTATAGCTTTGGAAGCGATGAAAGTGTAAAATCACCAATTAAACGTTCCATAAATTCAAATTTTGAATTTAACATTGAAGATTGGTATGAAACAATTGAGGGAATCTTTTTAGTGAAGGTTATCTTATTGATTATATCTGCAATACTTTTTCTTGGATTCGTCTTATCACTGCGGCAACATGAAATACGAGAAGTCATATTCAGGAGGTCATTAATTTCCTTATTATTTTTAATGTTAGCGCCCGGTATCTGTTTGTATATCATTCTGGCAACACCTTATACTTTCTCAGGATTTCTATTATTGATAGGGCTATTATTCGGATATGGAATCTATTTCATCAAGGAGCAAACACAGTTTAAATCTAAAAAAAGGTTACCATAATGAAATACTTAGCAGCATTTTTCGGCTGGTTACAACAGCTTTTCGCGACCTCTATTTTGAATTTAATAATAATCTTGTTTCTAGCCATAGCAATGGCAGCAATTACGCACGATTGGTTGACCGAGCAGTTTTACAATATGAATGTTGTATTAACAAGTTATGGCATCTCAGAAATAGAATATTGGGCAGTTTTAATTGCTGCATATGCGCTTTTTTTTATAGCGATTAAGATTTCAGAGACCTTAATCGCAATCGTAATTTTAAATAAACCAAAAAAAGAATAGATATGGGACAGAATGTAGTTATGGGAGCAATGTTACAATGTACTTTTGGTGTAGCACCTTCAAGTTTAGTGGTACTTCCGACCAACCGAGTTTTATCCTCTTTTATGCCGGTAGCGAATATAATGGATCATGTGCCCTTTTTGAATATTCTCCCTTTTGCAATGTGTAATTCATTGGCCAATCCAACAGTTGCAGCTGCTACTACTGCTGCTTTGGGCGTATTGACACCAATGCCGTGTATCCCTGTCACACCTGGGCCATGGACTCCAGGTAGTCCAACAGTAATGATAGGAAATCAACCGTGTATCACCAATGACTCAAAATGCAACTGTGCGTGGGGAGGATTAATTTCCATCACTAGTCCGGGGCAGTTTACGGTGCAGAGTTAAACAATTAGATGTAGTAATTTAAAAGCTTAGTGTTATGGTTTTGAATCAAATTGAAGACCTTCCTTCAGATTATTACGCCTATAGAAAGGAGGCATTGCTTTGGTCTCAAAAGCTAAGTGGAAAGCTTTGGACAGATTATAATCCCCATGATCCTGGAATCACAATTATAGAAACACTTTCTTATGTGCTGACAGAGTTGGATTATAAACTGGGGTTTTCTATTGAAGATTTGTTGCATTCTTCCGAAGAGAAAAAGACATTTAAATTAAAAGAAAATGCACTTTACAAGGCAGAGGATATTTTCAGTTCTTCTCCAGTTACAGCAAATGATTTTAGAATTCTGCTAATCGACCAAATTGAAGGGGTAGCCAATGCTTGGCTTTTAGTTGTTGATGGATTTACCGATCGATTTGATTTAATTCTTCAACTGAGTAGTAGAACGAATGGGGAATCAATAATCGGTTATGTACACACTTTATTTCAAGAGTATAAGATTTTTGGATGGAGCCTGAATTCAGTTAGAATTATAGAAAAAAAAGATTTAATTCTTAGTGGAGATTTCTACTTTGAGTCGGAGCATTCAGCAGAGAAACTTCTAGCCACTGTGCTTTATGAATTCAATGAAAGACTAGTCAACACACAACCCTCAAAGAATACAATGGAACAGCTTTTATCGAAAGATAAAAAGTTGAGCGAGGTGTTTTCAGGCCCTAAAGTGGCCAATGGATTTATATTGGAAGATGAGCTATTACCTTTTTACGATGAAATTCATTTGCAAGTTGTAAAAGGTGCTTTGAATGAAATTGAAGGAGTTCAAGTGCTTAAAAATTTTGCAGTGATTGATGGTTCAAAAATTTACACTAAAATAATTTCTACTGAAGATTATCTACCGTACATTAATCCTAGAAAAAAACAAAAGGTAAACATTTATAATGACGGAAAACCGGTTGAGATTAATGTAGATGAAGTAGATTATCAATACAATAAAATTGATCAAGCTGTCCGGAGAAATTATTTGTTGAGTAATGAGAAAACGAACTCATTCTATTTCTCTCCTACAACAAGAAATAGAAATGTTGCAACATACTATAAACTGATCCAGGAATTTCCCACAATCTATAAAATTAAAGGAAGTCACATACGAGAAAGTCAAAAGGTAAATAATGAGCAATTCGAAAAGCTATTGTTGCCTTTTGATCAGTTTATTGCCAATTCAATGAAGCAGTTGGCGGAAGTCAGCACTTTCTTTTCTATTGACAATCAGGATGCTGAATACAATCAGCAAATTGTAAAGAGTGACAAGTTTTCGCTCACCAAGAAGGTGGAATTAAGAATGGACTTTTTGAAGAAACGCAATGACACGTTGAATCATTTACTACAACGATTTGACATTTCTTTTGAAAGGAATTTACCTGATATCTATTATGGCAATTATCCCAAGTCGTTGGCTCAGCGGATTAAATGCAAAGAATTATTACTGAAATACCTGCCTGAGATTGGAGTCTACAGAGGCACCATGAAAAAAATGGAGGGGAGTAATTTAACCTATCTAGCGTTTGAGTTATTGTTAAAACTTTGGATAGATTCTCCACCCCAAAAGTCGTTGACTAGATCAGTAAAAGAGTGGAATGTGACCATATCTAACCTAGAAGACGATGGTAAAATAATAGTGGATGATCACATCAATGATATTTTCGAAACGAATGCGCTAGAAGACATCAGAAAGTTATACCTATACACCGATCAGCCTCTGGAGTGCCTATTGGCAGATGGATTAAAGAAAGCGAACTATAGCATCAGCAAAACCATTGAAGACGGACATTACGGGCTGTTTTTAAGTTTGGGTGAAAAAAGAACGAAGAACTTAATTCGGAAGAGCAAAAAGAGAGCTGTATTGGTGAATACCATTCGAAAATGGACCAATAGAATTTTAGATATCAATCAAAAAAGTGAAGGGTTTTATTTATTGGATAATTCTCTTTTGGAAGAGAGTAAATTACATGAAAGTCAGACGATAAGTTTTGTGTTTTCAGCATGGAGCCTGCGTTTTCAATTGAGAAACTTTCAGCAGAATGTGGAAGAACTATTTATCCAACACCTTCCGGCTCATCTGAAAATTAATTTCATTTGGTTGAAATATGAGGAAATGGAGGCTTTTGAACAAGACTTTCTAGACGAAGAACTCAACGAACGACCGCAACGGAAAAACTTATTTTCTGAGCAAGTGGAATCAATGTTAGCGTCAAAACTGGGAAAAGAAATTGATGAAGAATGACCACATTGTTCATACACTTAAGTTTGATTTAACGCAGCTCAGTCAAGTGAAACATCAGAAAATAGAAGATCGGGTTTCTCGAATTTTTAACCAATCCTTCTATTCCATAATAAACCGATTATCAACCAAATTTGCAGGCGAACAAGACATTCTGATTGATTCACTCCAATTGGATTTAGGGTCGATCAATCAAGAAAACTTAGAAAGAGAATTACCATACCTGTTTGAGCAAGCATTTACTTATTACTTAGAAAATTGGAAAGTTTTAAATCCAAAACAACTAGAAAGTGAAGATAGTGCTCGACTTCATCCATTAATTTTCTATTTGTTTCAAGGCGTGTTTCCGTGGTATGCTTCTCAAGGACTAGTGTTTACATCGGCATGGCGAGAGCAAATCAAAAACAAAGAATTTGTCAACCAATTGTACCAGCACGATTGGCCGTCTAGAGCAATCAAAAGATTGATCCAGATTGGTTTCGAATCTTTATTAAAGGATACTTTGAAGGCGTTAGTTCCGAGTGAAAGCAACTTCATTTTAAGTTACCACGAAGAGCTTTTGTCCAAATATGAAAGCAAGGAGTTGTTGAGGAGCGAATCAAAAAGATCCTTCCACTTGATCATTTGGGAATTCACCTTGCAGTATGTATTACAGGCCAAAGGAAGCCGATTCTCTAGAAAGCTATTCATAACCGCTCAATTGGAATCATTGGCCATTCACTACAATTTAAAATTAGCCGTACTGTTCCAATTGTTTTATGAAGGAATCGAGGAATTATCCAAACGTCAGAGCAGTTATAATGAGTTGTATTCTATTTTGCTAGAGCTGAGTATTGACTTTAAAAAGGATGGCTTGCTAAAAAACAAAAAGTTAGAAGAGGAGAAGCAAATTATTCAGTCTGTAAACTATACCATTGAAGAGGTAGAAAAGATGCTTTTATCTTCTGTAACTGATTCAGAACAAATCACCAAATTAAAGCAATGGTTCAGTCGGTTTGAGAATATTGAGGCCATGAAAAATAGGTGGTTAGCACCTTTGAAAGAGCGACTATTGTATCGTTCGTTAAGGGTAATGATTGGCAGAAATGATGAGCAGTTGGTGAAAGAATATCACGAATTGTTATGGACTAAACGAGAGCAATTACAGGTGAATTCTACAGCAGTTAGTTATAAAAAAGCAGTGTGGGTATTCACATTAACCTTCTTTCAAACCTCTTTTTCATCTTATTTTCAAGCCACAGTTTTTGTAGAATACCACATTAAAAAAATTGCCCAATTCTATCAAATCAATTATCGTTTGTTCTTGAAGACATTGATATTGGCCATTAGCGAAAAAGAAACCAATCGGACGAAAGTAAGTTTACTCTATTTTATTTTATTTCATATGAATGAACTTGAGGTGGAGGATGAAAGGGCTGAAGAAGAAGGACGCCATAAAAAGCCCGTTGATTTATTCCTCATTCGATTGATTCAAGAATATGAATCCATCACTTTTACCTCAGAAAAGGAGACCTACTTTTTCTTAGAAGAATGGGCGTTGCAATTGATGCGGAAGTTCGGATCAGCTTCAGATTTGCCGATTTCTTACCTATTGAGTGTTTTAAAAAACAACACATTCGTTCCTGTTGAATTTTATAACACAGTTGAAAACTACCGACAATTCGAAGATTCATTTATCAGTGCAGTTCGATTGAAAAATGAGGTTAGCGATCTGTCAACCAATCGAATTGTAAACCTAAAAGAAGAATGGGAAATCTATCAATACGTCATCAATAAGAAGTCGTTGACGTATGGGTTGTTAGTTCGATTGTTGCAACATGAAAAACAACTTTCTGCTGCCATAGTAAAAAAGCTAAAATCAGATTTAGACAGTGTTAAATACCAAGTACTGCTGATAAAAGAATGGATTACTAAAATTAGTCCTTCACAGTACATTAGCTTGGTTAACTTGTTGTCTAGCGATTCCTTGTTTTTTATGGAAGTCTTTAACTTGACAGATTTTACCATAAAGAATCAGACACAGAAAATTCGGGTCTTATTCATAGCCATTCTGATAGAGAAGCGGAGTCCATTAATACCAGTAAACTTTTGGAAATCTCAACTCAATTCGCTCGCCAAGGAGTTTAAGATGAGTCCATCCGACTTAAAGCAAAAGTTGATCAACTCCGCTTTAAAGCTTTCATTATCTGACTCTAATTATATCTCACATTATTTGTTGTTGACTGAAATCAAATACTTTTTGAACAGCAAATCAGAAAGTAGCTTTTCAAAACTCGATTGGAAAAACTCGATTATTCGATTGTTAAAACTCAACAAAGAAGAGGTGCAGTTTCTGACAGATCAACAAAAAATGGAGTGGAATGATTTCCTATTGTTTGTGCTAGTGGAGCAACCCGTTTACTTAATGAAACACTATTTCAACGATGCTACATTCAAATTGATGTGGGAAACCCATAAAGAATGGATCTCGCTGAATACACAACGATTATATTTTTCAAGGCAATTGCAGTGGGAGAAAGTTAGTCGTTTGATTCCATTGCAGGAACTCACCAACAATGGAATTGATCATTTGATTTTAGCAATCATACACCAAGAAGAAAATAGAACAACTCAGGTATTCAATTTTTCCACTTGGGAAGAAAAAGAGGTTCAATATTTTTATGCTTATTTGTTGGAGAAAAAGGTGGCCAATAAATGGGTGTATCGACAAAAGACAATAAAGGAGAGTTTGTTAGAGGTATCGAAAAACCAAATTGGCAATTTCTTTATAGGCTACTACAAACAGCTGGAGGCCATTTATAAAAAGTTGCCTTCGGCTCAAAAGCCCTATTCGTATTATGAATTTGAATTGATTTTTTGGGAAGCCATTGCACTAGCAGTTTTCCAAAAGCTATCGGTGTGGGAAATTTTTGAAAGATGGTCGCTATTGGTAGCGAATCGATTGAATATAAACATTACTCAATACGGTAAAGTCGACCAACAGTTTTCAGCCAAGTATCAGAATAAAATCGTCCAACTGCAACAGAAGCTTCAAAAGTATGCTGCTGATAAAGAGCAAATAGAAGAACCGGTAGAAGAAAAGAAAAAGAAGAGTGAAACCGAAGAAGAAAACAGTTTTTCCTTGGATAAATGGGAGATGCAACATGTTGGATTGGTTATTTTACACCCATTTATAAAGCAGCTGTTTCTCTCTTTGGATTACCTGAATGGCCAATTTCAATTCAAATCCAAGTTAGAGCGGAGTAGTGGAGTTCGAATGCTGTATTATCTGGCAACAGGGCTAAAATACGAGGAAGACAGTGAGGCAGAACACGAATTGGCATTTCCGAAAATCCTTTGTGGGGTGGATGTTTCAGATGTTATTGACTTAAACGATGAGATCGAGGTAGCAGATTATGAAAAAGCGGACAGTTTGCTCGAAGCCTGTATCACCCATTGGGATAAATTGTCAACGAGCAGCCCCGAAAGTTTGCGAAATACATTCTTGAAAAGACAAGGTCGGATAGTGAAGAAAGACGCCGCTTTTCAGTTGTATGTAGAAAGCAGCGGAACAGATATTCTATTGGATTATTTGCCGTGGTCCATTACTATGATTCACTTCGCTTGGATTGAAGTGCCCATTTACATTTCGTGGAGATAGCGGCAGCACTATAGATTGAACTGTCTTTTTCCCCCTTTTTTCAGCTCTTTCCGAATCGCAAATAACACCGCACTTTCAGTCAATTCCTTCTTTTTGATATCTGATGTGATTCTTGCCGTTTGAAGCACATTGATTAAGCTACCTCCGGTCAATTCATACTTTTCAGAGACATCTTTAATAAAAGCTGATGATAATCCTGTAGCTTCGAAGATGGTATTCCACAACTTATACCGACTTTCTTGATCGGGCAATTGAAAGTGAATAATGGATTGAAAACGTCTGCTAAACGCTTCATCAATGTTGTTTTTTAAGTTGGTCGCTAGAATAATTAACCCAGGAAAACTTTCTATTCGCTGCAGCAAATAAGCCACTTCTTGGTTGGCATGCCGGTCGTTAGAACTTGAAGTTGAAGTCCGATTTCCAAATATGGCATCGGCTTCATCAAAAAAGAGAATCCAGTTGTTACGTTCCGCCCTAAAAAATACCTTCTCCAAGTTTTTGATTGTTTCACCAATGTATTTAGAAACCACCATGGATAAATCTACGCGATACACTGGACGATTGACCGTTTTGCCCAATAATGATGCAGTGAGCGTTTTTCCTGTCCCTGAAGGGCCGTAAAATAGTGCGCGATACCCTTTCTTGACCCACTTGGCATAATGCGAGTCATTACTCAGCATGTCCTCGTATTTAAACCAGTTCAATAACTCATTCAACTCTTGGTTCACCTGATCAGAAATAATCAGGTCCTCCCAACTCAAAGCCGTTTCTATTTCTTGTGCCGGAAAGTCTGAATTGAATTCTGATTTATACTGTAGGCCTGTTAAAACGTAGTATTCTGTTTCTAATCCCAACTTAATCGGAGTGTCTAGTCGATTCTGAAAATTGGACGCAGAAAAATTCATGATGCCACTTGCCGTAAAAGGATGGGCTTGCTCAAACAGTTCATAAATAGAAGTAGGCAGCGCTTGTGGTTCATCGTTTAAAATGAAAGCCGCCGTTCTGTATGTCGGGGTAAACTTATTGTCTTTCATTATGCCTCCAAACTCCGAGTAATTCTTGCCGGTCACTTTGTTCTCGATGTGGAATAAATTGAAAATTTCGGGCTGTAGAGTAGAAGCCAATGCCATCGCAACGACAATGCGTTCGCTCAACCCCAATTCATGAGTGAGTAAATATTGCTCGTAGGCGGTATCAATTCCAATAATGGGTGGAGTAAGGCTGTCTATCGATCGTTCTTCAAATTCCGGATCAAAAAACGACTCAAACCGCAGGTTTATAATTTGCTTCAGCCAACTGAACTCTTTCTCCAAAAAGTAGTTGATCCCTGCATGGTGTAATTCTAACATTGGTCATCCATTTGTTGAATGGATAAAGTTAAGTTCTACCTGGTTTTAAAAAAGAGTAGAAGTACTTAATTAGAGAGGGGAATTCTCTATAATAGCATTCAATTCTTCACCACCTTTATTCGAAACGATTCTTGGTCTTGTGTTTCTCCTTTCAGCAGATACACTCCAGAAGGAAAATCAGCGATATTGAGCTCATTTAAGATTCCATTTCCTTCTTTTAATAATAGTCCTTGTAAGTTATATAAACGATATGTTTTTAACGATTTAGAAAAATACAATACCCCATTTGTAGGAGTAGGGTAGACTTTAAGCTCAGGCGATCTGGTGGCATCAATTAATGCAGTGCTGATTGGCTGCGGAGTGAAATAAGCGATAAAAGGTTGGTAAATGTTCCCTGAGAACCTTGCTTGGCCGCCTAACACAACATTGCCATTGTCATCGGCATTAATGGAGGAGAAATAGATATTATTAGTTGCAACATTGATAGAAAATGTTGTGCGCCCTAATCGAGTTCCTGAGGTATCGTATTCATAAAGAGAGGTATTTAAGTAGGAAGTAGCCAAGTATAGTCGGTCGCCCTGTAAATGCATTAACTTTTCGTTGACATTCCGAGTTAAATTGGAGTTAGAGAGGGTGTCACTCCAGTAATGGTTTCCACTGGTGTCGTGTTTACTCAGTAAGAAATACTGATTGAAATTGCTGAGTGAATAAATAAATCGACTGCTGTCCATGATGACTTGAATCACTTTTCCAAAACCACTGATACTAGAAGTGGGGAAAAATAAGGCAGAAGTGTCTCCATTGGGTCGATAAACTTCTACCGCCGGCTTCGAACCTGGGAAAAATGAACCTCCCATTGCCAAATAGCCGCTGGGGTTACTAGCCAAAGTAGTAAACATTTGATAAGGAAAAAGAGAGGACGTTTTAGCCCATTGCTGTTGCAGTGAAAGATTAAAACTATAGAGGAGCAATTTTGCTGGGTTTCCAAACTGAAAGACAGAAGCGGCGACTTGTTGTCCACTTACTTCTATCCCAATCACATTATTGGATGAAGCTAAGGTGAGCATGTTATTAGCCATTAGGTTGCCTGCAGAATCGTATTTTAGAATATGGGCTTTGTTGGCAGGAGGTGCAGGACGGCCTGAGCCACCGATGTACAAATTTCCGTTTTGATCTGTCGCCATATCTGAAAAATCATCAGCATTGAAGCTGCCCGGAGAATCGTACGATTTTTCCCAATTTAGATGGTTAGAAGTGTCGTATTGTCGGCAAAAAAGATCATTAACTCCATTGCTAGCTTCAAACTGCCCACCAAGATACCAACTGCTATCTGTATGGGGAAGCAAACTCAATCCTATTGAAATGTTTTGAAGTAGAGAGTCTTTCCAGATTACTGCTCCTGATGTGTCTATTTGATGAATCATCCCTTTGCTTCCAGTTCCAAAATTATAATTTCCAGCTCCGAGGATATCTCCTTGAAAGAAAATGACAGACTCAAAACTACCGTTCCTTGGTAAAATATAGTCGAACTTTTTTTGATGTTGTGCGATTAAGGAGAAATTTGAATAAATCAGTAGTAGAGCGAAAATAGTCTTGTATTTCATAATGCTTAATTACTTATGAATCAAAAATAACAAATAATTTTGCATTGGGAGGATGGCTCTCTTTTGACCGCTCTTCAAATACCAAATCAAAAAACGAATCAAATCGCAGGCTTATAATTTGCTTCAGCCAACTGAACGCTTTCTCCAGAAAGGAGTTGATCCCTTCATGGTGTCATTCTATCATTGGACATCCATTTGTTGAATGGATAAAGTTAAGTTCTACCTGGTTTTAAAAAAGAGTAGAAGTACTTAATTAGAGTAGGGGGATTATATATAGTATCATTATTAAACCGCTGGACAGATAGCTATCGGTAAGATAACCGCTTGATTTATAATGAGCCTGCCGTAGTATGAACTTCGGCTTCCCGATAGCTTAACGGGATTAGTCGGAGCCTTCTACTTGATTGGCAAATCATTTTTTATTGTTTTACAAACTTTTTAGTTATTGTTCTCTCCTTAGTAATTAATTCAATAAAATAAATGCCAGCAGGTAATCCATCAACATTTATTTCGTTTAAGTTTGTCGAAATTGTTTCTAGAACTGTACCGGTTAGGCTTGTTATATGTATTTTATTTATTGACGATCCTTTATTCTCAATTGTTAAATGAGATGAAGCTGGGTTTGGGTATATTTTAATACTCGATTCAGTTATTTCGTTAATATTTGTAGACGTTGGAGTTAAATTATAAACTGTACCCAAGGATGGAGTTCCAGAAATATGAATACCTGGTTGCCAAAAACAATGGTCTCTATAATTATATGAAGGCAAGTCAGCATTTCCTGTTAAACTTAGGGCATTGGTACAATTATCAAATTCAAAAATAAATTGAGCACCATCAGTACCAGAATTACAGTCGGGCTGACCATATGCTCCTGCAGCTGCCGAATAATTTCCAAAACGCACTTCAACCTTGTTGATAGATTCATAAAGCCAAATCTGAAAATTGATATAATCACTTGTGTCACTTGAAGCACACCATTCTCTGAAGCCAGCATTTTCCCATTGTACCTTCAGTATTTGTGTTCCGGGAATTCCAGAAATCTCATAATCGATTTTGGAAACTGAATTTAATTGATCTCTGTCCTCGAGGAGATAACCAGAATCTGGGTGTCCCAAAACTCGAAGTTGGATGTTCCTAGGTCCAGGGAAAGATAAACCACCACCAGCCATTACATTAACAGATGTAAAGGTTTGTGCACCTATTTGAAAGTTGAAGGCGAAATTAATTGGAAAAATGCTGGCATTATTCCACGGAACATTACTATTAAGTGATGTTGGATTGGTTAGATTTTGATAGGTGTCTATGGTAGTATTAAAATTATATTGTCCAAAGATGGATCCATTCAATGCTAAGGTCAAGAAGAGGAAAATTACTTGTTTTAATAAATTGTATTTATTTTTCATATTCTTATTTTTTATGTTTGCCAACAAGTGGATATGACACACTCCATGCGTCCTATCCATATTATATTTCAGCCTAAATTAACCAAACTATTTCAAATTTACACTTCATTATTTTGATTGAGAGAAATATAGATAGGATTACTCACGCTCTTTAGTGAAACTTTTAAAAACATTAAAAATTAGATTACAAACGGCTACAGGTTCGCTCGAACGGGTTTCATTCTGTTAAGGACTTCAGCCAAAATTATTTCTAAAAATAAATGTCCTTTTAGTAATATTAAATCGTAATCTTTTATTCTATCTAAGTTTCCCCACACTGCAAATTCATATAGAAAGTCAACCGCAGGATCTCTTTTTGTTTCTTTATTCATACTATGATTTGAATTAGCCTATACGTTGTTTCCCTCATTTTTATAAGAATTAATTATATCCATCAAATCTTGGGGTAATACAGGAAAAGCTAAACCAGTTTCATCAAGATCATTTCTAAATTCCTTTACTAAGCGCAAAGAATTTACTAAATCGTTTCTCTCTGGTCTTTGTAAAGTCGCCTCAAGTTCATCATAAGAATTTAAAACTTTTTGTTGCAATATAGGTATCTGTAGTTGAATAGCTTTTCTATATATGTATTTGTATATAGTTAGGCCAAACATAGTGATAGTTAGGTTTTTTAAGTAAATGGTTGAGTCATATGATATGGCGAATGCTATTTGTATGCATTGTTCAGCTAATTCAATAACCTTCTCATATTCTTCTTTGGTATCGGGGTGCGGGAAAAAACTAATAATTAGAGAAAGAATTGAATTTACGATATCGCTTTTAGTGGAGGACGATCTCGTTTGATCTGCAATAGACAAAAGAACGTCGTATACTTCAATAGCTACTCTGAAGTTAGTGAATTCGGCATAGAAATTCAACTTCTCAAGAATTTCACTTTTCAAAGCTGGTTTTGCGTTAAAGTACTCTTCTTTTATTTTTTTAAGGTCGATTAATATTATTGCATTTTTATGAATTGTCAATAATTGTTCTGTTGATAAACTATTAATCGGAACAGAAAACCTCTTAAGCACATTCTCTCTTTTTATTCGGACTCTTTCATAATTAAGCTCTCTGTACCTAACGATCGTTTCTTTATCTAATTTTCGGGATAATCCACCTTTAACCTCAGCATCATTATGACAAAGGAGACACAAGAACACAAGATTATCTAAATTATTATTTTCATTATTTCCATTCAAATGATGAATTTGATGTCCTCTTTTATTGCAAACACAGCAAGTTCTGTCTGAATCGAATATCACTTGAGATACAATCTTTGATGGAATTTTTACTCTGCTCATTTTATTTCTTTTACTAATTCTTTTTTATTATTTAATTCAAGTTTCATCACCCTCTCCGTTTCCAAAACTCCCCATCCTTCCATCGTTTTTCCATATTATAAAACAAGTCTTTGTGTTTGAGGTAATGCGTCCAAACCGAGTTGATTTGTTGCTGATAAGTAGTTCTGATCTGATTAATCTTTTGCTCATTCAGATTATTGATACCATTCGATTCTATAATCAATTCAGACAATTGCATGGCGCTTGCCATGGCGTTAAATAGTCCTTGTGAAGAAAGTGGATCAAAGCTGACAGCCGCATCGCCAATAGCCGCCCATTGTTGCCCTGCCACTAGGTCTAGTAGAGTAGAGTTGGCTGCTACTGTTCCTTGCAGAGTTATTTTACTTTTGTCCTGCTCCAAAAGTTTAGAAATAACAGCGTTTTCTTTGGCCAATTCGATGAAAGAGTCGATGCTTTTAAATGCAGAACGATCTATCAAGTCGGAATCGGTTTGAAATGCAATAACTCTTTTATTTCCCGGAATAACAGCACTGTACCACCAACCATTTTTACTGGCAGCAATGGTACTCATGGTGTTTTCGTTTTGGTTGGGCAGCGTCACCCAACATGCCATCAGTTGATCAATCGCTTGTCGTTTTATACCAATACTTCTCGCAAAGTGAGATTGTCGCCCGCTAGCATCAATTACGAATTTGGCACTATAATTCTTCTCCTTTTCATCGTCTGATGTGGTAATATTCCATCTGTTATTTTCATAATTACTTCGAAGTAATTTACACGACCAATTGCAGTTGACACCTCTTTTTTCCGCAGCAGCTCTCAAGTACACTTCAAATGCTTTTCGATCTAGACTTCTACTAAACCCGTCGGGGTTTCTTAAATGATCGTTCACCTGAACTTGCTCACTTCCCCAATAGGACTGCATCCCCTTATTCTTTAGGTAGATGGAATTCTCAATGGTATCCATTCCTTCCAACAAATCCAATTGTTTTAGGATTCGTTGAGCGGCAGGGGCTAATGATTCTCCAATTCGTTCTTTAGGTTCAGCCATTTTATCAATGAGCGTCACCGTATACTGCTTGGATAATGAAATGGCGGCAATGCAACCTGCAATGCCGCCACCAATGATTAAAATATCTGTTTCTCTATTTTTCAAGTAATGGATTTATTTAATACTTCTTTGGAATAAATCGTTCAAAACGCACCATTCTTTCAGGAACACCCACCGATTTTTGTGGACCAGTATGGTGTTGCAATGGCATTGTGGATTTCTTCTTTTCATGTGTTTTGGAAGCCAATAGATTCAGTAGTTTCTCCACTTCAGTGGTGAGTTTATCGTCTTTCACCAATTCATTTTCTACTATCTCCTTCAATTGACCAGAAGCCGCCTCTATTAAATAGCGCTCGTCCAATAAATTTTCGTTCGACAAGTGATCCATGGTGGTGGTTAACAGTTTCTCCTCTTTTTTATTCAACGACTTTTTATCTTTCAATAAATGGGTCAACCTTGCTTTGGTGTCTTTTAGCAGCTCAGCATGTTGCTCCGAATTGGGAACTATAGCCACTTGCATTTCAGACGGAAAGTTCGGGTCATCACTCACTCCAGGTTTGGCTTGTACCACCGCCAGTTTATCAAAATATTTTATCATTTTGTTAATCTGATTGGTTTGAGTCGGTGATTCCCCATCCATTGGCAAATTATCTAACCAGAAATAGCGGTAAGCAAAGGCTTCTTTTCGAGTTTCTTCGGCTAAATCAGGATTGATGGCTTCTTGATAGCGCTCTTCACTCAATATGTTATTGGGCACTCTAGCCGGCCAAAAAGTGGGTAAATATGGATCGTAAGAAGTGGTGTAACCATCTCTGCAACTCGCCGTGTCCGTTTGCCATGGCACCGCCATCCAACGGGTAACTCCTCCTGCTACTTGTCCGCCTAATAATGGACCTGCTGGCATTGTAATGACATCAGCATTCATAGTGGAGCCATAATAATTGCGATCGACTTTTGGAGTAGGAGTGGCGTGTTTTAATCTGAACGGAGCGGAATACATGCCTGAAGTTCGCATGGGCCAAGTCATTTCACAACCAGGGTGAAAAGCATCTGCCAAGCAGAAATCCATCGCCGCTTTCGTTAACATATCCGGTTGTTCAAAAACTGGCAATTGATCTATTGAAATTGATTTAGCTTCCGAATGGTCAGCAAAGTCGGGGTCAAAATCTCCATTTACCCACTGATCCAAAAAGGACAACTGTAAATCGGATAAAGTAGAATGTTGACGCACTGAACCCATTGTAGGAATGGCAACGGCATCGCCGTACATCCACGGCCACAACTGAGGCGCTTCTGCACCTGATACATCGTATCGTCTAAAATTATTCGAAATTGTTCGTCGCATGGCATAATTCGCAGAAGAAGGATCATTGAGTTTTTTCACCCATTCTGCAGTGGTATAGTCAAATTGACCGCCAAAACCGAATGCTGCTGCAAATCCTGCATTCACCCATTGCAAGTTGGTCATACGTTCAAAAATGGGCAGGATGTCTTTGCTAAATGAGGGTCTTTTCGGACGAGCCAACATTCCGGATTGCACCGCAACGTCACGCATTAAATCCCACATGGTTCGCACTGATTTTTGCATGGGTGCGTAGTCTGGTGGCGCACAAACTACCCACGCTGGTTCAACTTTCAATCGAACTCCTTCGTATTCCACTTCGGCAGTTACTGGACCATCCGAAGTGTCGTCGTACCAACCTTCGTTATTCGCAAAGGTAACCGCTATGTCTCCATTGATATTTTCAGATTTTCCATGTCCACCGAGCATTATCAAGCGACCTTTTTCATCGGTTCTCATTTCTCCTAAATAAACTTCTTTTGATTGAAATTTTCCTTCGAAAGTGTGTCCTTTTGTGGTATTCTTTCCGGAAATGCTTTGAGCACCTCCATCAATCAATAAAGTACTTCTATCTTTTACATCAATGTTACGAAGCAATGAAGGAGGGATGTTTGGATTTTGTGCATCGGGAATGTCCAATGCAATTTGAAATTGATACCAAGAGGATTTTTGGTTGGCCAATTTCGCATTCCAAGTAATTTTTGCATTATCAGCGGTCAGTTCTTTGATAGCCTTTCCTGCAGCGTTGAAACCGTAAATTCTAAATTGAGCCGCTTGTCGTTTCAAAGCTCCTGTTTTATCGCGATATGCATAATCATCGGAGTTAGCTTTCGCTTCATCCACCAATGGACCGATAAAGTATTCGTCTTTGCTATTTCCCACACGCATGACACCGATGGGTGGATAAATTCCTGCACTGACAATGCAGTCACTTTCTTCGTCTGTATTGCCATGAAAAAAGGGGCAACGTTGCTGTGGCTCTTGGTTTTGTTGACCATTGGCCTGATGTCTTGCTTCGGCACTTGCAGCATACACCACTTTTCTAGCTTCTGCTATAGATCCTTGAGGCTCATGTTCAGCCAAGGTT
Source organism: Acidiluteibacter sp. (assembly GCF_055129545.1). Classification (NCBI taxonomy): domain Bacteria; kingdom Pseudomonadati; phylum Bacteroidota; class Flavobacteriia; order Flavobacteriales; family Cryomorphaceae; genus Acidiluteibacter; species Acidiluteibacter sp. Next base: position 34,226 of record NZ_JBSRUB010000003.1, read on the forward strand.
CTCCAAATGTTGAATGATAAATTCGATCCAAATTCAGCTTGCCCTATTACAGCGACATCCTGTTGTGGTAAATGCAATTCAGCAATGCAGATGTATGGACTTTCTTCAGTACTCCAAACGACTTGTGCATCATCCAATGGCATCGTTGCTTTATTGGTGCGAGGTTGAATTTCAAATCTAAATTTCGAAGAACCATTTCTCAGGCGTTTTTCTAGGTCTAGTTTTAAGTAATCGGCTTCATCAAAAGGGGCTCCTTTATAGGAATGATCAGGAACTAATCGGTATTTTACACTTTGCGATTTACCTAATTTGAATGGAAGGATGGCCCAATAATCTGCACTTAAACAACTCGCTTCTTCTTTAGTCATTGCTGCCAATATACTGGCCAATTCAGGATGTTTATTGATGTACGAATCGTAATCGCCGTCAATGGCTCCTGCGGTGGTAAAGTCGCTCATTTGTTGTGCATCTCTAGCAAAGAAGCGATCGATGTTTTGAAAAATAAAATCAGCGTTGTTTCCTTCACCAAATAGCTTTGGACCTTCAACACCAAATAGTTTTAAACCCACACCAAGAGTGGTATGTAAGTCTCTAGCAGTAGGAGAGGTGTCGCTTGAAAAACGAACAGCACATTCATAAGATTTACCTGCAAATATGCCAACTTTGTAAGCTTTTGGAATGTCTTTTTTGATGATAAACTGACCATAAGCAATACCGTGTTGTTTTCTAAAAACGGCACGTTCAGCAGGCATTTGTCCTTTTTCAATTCTTGTTTTTTGCCCCATTTCTACAAACATCTCTTTCAGACGCTGTGTCGCAATTTTAGTGTCTCCTTGGCTGTTCCAGCATTTTACATCATTTGCTGTAGGCTTCACTTGATTGTTGGGTTGTTCTTCTTTTTTTGTTTTTTTAGACATGTTGTAGGATTTAGTATGATTAGAACCTGCAAGTTATGTCACTTTAAACTGAAAAACTATGGGGGTAAACACTAGTTTTTTAGCTAGATTAAATTATTTAAACTCTTTCAGAGAATTAAAAAAATGGGGGCATTCTCGCATTTGTTCGATTGATTAAATACACTACATTTATTTCCAATTTTATTTCTATTCCAAGACTAAATCCCATGAACGAATCAACAATTAAATCCCCAGGCGTATATATAAATGAAGTGAATGCTTTCCCCAACTCAGTTGTGCCAGTTGCAACAGCTGTTCCTGCATTTATAGGTTATACTCCCCAAGCTGAATACGAAGGAAAGTCTTATTTGAATGTTGCCCAGAAAATTTCTTCATTCTCAGAATTTCAGGCCTTCTATTGTTTGCCCAATACATCTGCAGCTGCAGATTCTGCGAAGCAGTATAATCCGCAATACTATTTAGTGAAAGAGTCCAATCAGCCTGAAAAAGGAGATTACTTGCAGATTAACGGAGCTTTTTATTCTGTTGTTCCTGATCCAAATACGGTGTATTATTTATACAATAGTATTCGATTGTTTTATGAGAATGGTGGTGGAGATGCATACATTGTTTCCGTTGGAAAATACGGCGCTCCTTCTGGAACTCCCATGACAGCAGGCACTCAAATAGTGAATCAAAATGTTAAACTAGATGAGTTGTTGAGTGGGTTAGCATTATTAAAAAATGAGTCAGAACCTACAATGTACATTTGTCCAGAAGCTACATTACTTTCTGTGGACAATAATACCACCTTGATGCAGGAAATGTTATTGCAATCTTCTGAAATGCAAACAGCTATTTGCATTTTTGATATCATCGGAGCCAGAAATCCTGATCCGGTCATGTATATGAACGATATTGAAACTTTTAGATCAAATACTGGAAGTAATGGTTTGAATTACGGAACGGCTTATTATCCTTTTGTTGGCACCACCATAATGCAAGAGTCAGAGTTGGATTATACCAATTTGTTTGGTTGTGATCTTAAGCAGTTGGAGCCTATCATTAATCCTGCGGATAACCCAAATGCCAATATATCTACTATTATTGACTCTATAAATGATGGAAAAATAACACCTCAACAAGCGAATAATGCATTAATTAATTCAAGTAAAACGTATGCTACAATTATGAAGCACGTTCTAGCTGATGTCAATGTGTTGCCTCCAAGTGGCGGGATGGCTGGAGTGATGACTGTAATTGATAACAATGAAGGCGTTTGGTATGCTCCTGCAAACACTTCAATCGTTGGAGTTTGCAGTTTACCTATTAAACTGTCTGAATCACAGCAAGGAGAATTAAATGTGGATGCAGTTTCAGGTAAATCGATCAATGCCATTCGGAGTTTTAATGGGTTAGGAATTTTAGTTTGGGGGGCTAGAACTTTGGATGGAAATAGCCAAGATTGGAGATACATATCAGTTAGAAGAACGATGACATTTTTAGAGCAGTCGTGCAAACTAGCTTGTCAACCTTACGTTTTTCAACCCAATGATAAAAATACTTGGGAGGCTGTAAAAGCGATGATCTGTAGTTTCTTAAACAGTATCTGGAAGCAAGGTGGTCTGCAAGGTGCAACAGCATCCGATGCTTTTTCAGTGGAATGTGGATTAGGCGCTACGATGACCGGTGATGATATTTTAAATGGATTTATGAAAGTGACTATTAAAGTGGCAGTTGTTCGTCCTGCCGAATTCATTGTAATGGTGATTCAACAAGAAATGGCAAAAGCTTAATTATTAAAAAAAATAAATTGATATGACAGAAGATAATGGAAGTAAAGAAGGGGCAACTTGGCCGATGCCTAAATTTCGATTTGAAGTGGATTTAGGAACTGAACTAAAAGGAGTTGAATTTCAGGAAGTTTCTGGGTTAAATTCAGGAAGCCAGCCCATTAAATATAATCATGGAAATTCTTCTGGTCCAGTAAAGATGCCCGGAATTGCGAAATATGAGAATATTATATTGAAGCAGGGGGTGTTTACAAAAAACAATGATTTTTCAAAATGGGTTGATAAAATTAAAATGAATACGATAGAACGTTCCACGATATTCATAAAGTTATTGGATGAAAAAGGCAAAACAACCATGAAATGGCAGTTGAATAATGCTTGGCCGACCAAAATTTCTGGAACAAAGTTTAATTCTAATAAAAATGAGGTGACCGTTGAGGAACTGGAAATTGCATGTGAAAAAATGACTGAAACAAATGGATAGAATTACACAATAATAGACTTATGAAAAATGAGCCCGAATCTCCTCACAGACCTGATTCTAATAAAGAAAAGGACGTTAAAATATTAACTTCAGCTATCACTATAAATAATGCAGGATTAGTTTTAGCCAATAGTTATATTAAAATATTATTTAGTCGGTTGAATTTAATTCTAGAAAATTCATTTGTAAATGGAGCAGCACAAATGAATGCCATCCATATTCTTGATTACCTGAGCACAGGAATAGAAAATACAGATGAGATGCATTTGTCATTAAATAAATTGCTCTGTGGGATTCATCCTACTACAAAAATGAGTTATGAATTTCAAATCAAACCGGAGAATACAGAAATAGTAGACGGATTAATCGAGTCAATGATCAGGCATTGGCCAGCCATAGGTGCTACTTCCAATGAAGGTTTTAGAGGCAACTGGTTGGCAAGGAATGGTATTTTAATCGAGTATGAAGATAATTGGTCGCTTACCATAGAAAAGAAGGCTTATGATTTACTCTTAAAAAAATCACCATTTTCTTTTTCAGTAATAAAGTTACCTTGGATGAACAAGCCGCTTACAGTGACTTGGCCCTATTAATTTAAAATTCAACTCAAAACACAATGAAAATCAAGCCGACAAAAATTGAAGATAAGGTTAAGGTGATTGAAAATGAATCACTCCCTGCGTTGTCAGATCATATTTGGAATGATCAGAGTTACTATATACAAATAGCTAAATATAATGGCTTAAATAAGTTCAGACATTTAACTGGAAGTCAGCAATTGTTTTTCCCACCTCTAATTCAACCTACAAATTAAAATAAAATGACAGCATTGACAAACGAAGGAATGGTAACATTTACAATAAAAGTGGACGGGAAGATTATCTCTGACCATATAAATGTTCAGTCCATTATAGTGAATAATGGCATCAATCTTATTCCTATAGCAACTATTATCATCCTAGATGGGGATGCAAGTAAAGGGAAATTCGAAGAGAGCTCATCATCTACCTTTTTGCCTGGCGCAAAAGTGATTATTGAAACTGGTTATGACTCCCAAAATCAACAAATTTTTACTGGAATCATTACGAAACAAAGAATTAAGGTAGATAATGTAGTAGGGTCAGCATTGGAGATTGAATGCAAAGACGATGCAATTAAAATGACCGTAGGAAAGAAGAGTTTAACTTTTCCAAATATGAAAGATAGCGACATTCTAACTTCAATAATTGGGAATTATTCTGGACTGACTTCTAATGTAGCTGACACTAATGCAATAGGTTCGACACAAATTCAATACAATACTACAGATTGGGATTATATGATTTCCATAGCAGATGCCAACGGTTTAGTTGTAGTACCAATAGATGCGAGGGTAAATATCCAAAGACCAGACTACGATACGAGTTCAGTTCTGACATTATCCTATGGTAATAATTTGTTGGCTTTTGATGGTGAATTGAATGCAATCACTCAATTGAATAAGGTGACAGCACATTCGTGGGATTATAGCAAGCAGTCGGTTATCTCGGAAGAAGCGCAGAATTCCATTGCTGGAGCAGGAAACTTATCCTCGAGTAAACTATCAGAGGTGATTGGATTGGATCATTATCAATTGCAGACTTCGGCTAATTTAACTTCAGATGAATTATCTGAATGGTCTAAAGCAGAAATGATTAAAAGTGAATTATCTAAGATAACAGGAACTGCTAAATGCCAAGGAAATAGCAATGCAGTTAGTGGTAAATATATCACTTTAGAAGGTTTAGGAGATCGGTTCAATGGAGACCACATCATTTCTGAGGTAAATCATACCATAGCTCACGGAAACTGGATGACAGAAATTACGATTGGAATACCCATTCATCTATCCACAGAAAACTCGAAAGTTTCGGTACCGTCTGTCCAAGGATTGTTGCCCAAAGTGAATGGGTTGTTTAATGGGACGGTTAAAAAAATAACTGATGATCCAAATAACCAGTATCGCATATTGGTTGATGTTCCGCTGTTCGATCAAAGTGGAGAAGGTGTTTGGGCAAGATTTTCCAACTTTTATTCCACGTCTGGTGCAGGAGCTTTTTTCATTCCAGAAGTGGGAGACGAAGTAGTATTGGGATTTTTAAGTGAAGATCCTCGTTATCCAATTATTCTTGGAAGTCTTTATAGTAATGGTGTAAATAAACCACATAATGGATTGAATATTAATGATAAAAATTCAATAAAGGCAATTGTTTCAAAAAGTGGAATTAGCCTTGAATTTGACGATGAGAATAAAATATTATCCATTTGTACACCTAATAAAAATACAGTGGTGTTGAATGATAATGACCGGCGAATAACACTTGAAGATCAGCATGCGAACAGCATTGTCATGTCTAGCAGTGGAATAACCATTAAAAGTTCGAAAGACCTCAATTTTGAAGCAGATCAGAATATTAACATAAAAGGAACGACAGGAATTAAGGTAGCCGCTTCTGGTGGAGATGTAGAAACGACAGGAATGAATGTAAAGATGAATGCTGATGTACAGTTTTCTGCAAAAGGAAGCGCAACAGCAGAAGTTCAAGGTGGTGGAGAGCTTACCTTAAAAGGAGCAATGGTAATGATTAATTAAACACTTAAAATAGTAGAATATGCCCCCAGCAGCAAGATTAACAGATTTTCATGAATGTCCGATGGTAGACCCAAGTGTTCCGCCAATTCCACACGTAGGAGGTCCAATTATTGGACCAGGTGAACCAACTGTATTAATAGGAAAATTGCCTGCAGCGAGAGTTGGAGATTTACTTGTTTGTGTAGGACCGCCTGATAGTATCGTAAAAGGTTCTTCTACTGTGATGATAGGAGGAATGCCCGCAGCGCGATTGGGCGATTCAACAGCTCATGGAGGTACAATACTTTTAGGAGCGTTCAATGTAATGATTGGAGGATAAGGAATAATGAAACTATACTAAGTAAAGTGCTTTAAATTAAGAATTTATTGTAAAAAATACTATTGCCAATTTTATACTATTAATAAATTGAACTCTTCCCATGAATAAAATAAATAACTATAAGCAACTATTAGAAGAATTAAATTGGTTAGAGGCGGTTATAAATCAAGTCATTCGCACCTATTTCATGCAGGAAGGACATGAACAAAGTTGGGAAGATCTACCAATGCCGGATTTATCCATCAATGAAACGCCTTATGCTTCAGTTATCCAGAAACATGGGTTGGGGAAGTTTGAACGTTTAGCAATGACTCTAGCGATTGCACCTCATATTAAACCTGAAATATTGGATGTCTTTTTTGGGAAGAACCAAGTTTATGATCGACGGTTCACAGAGTTTGGAGGTGTCGTAAATGACCGTCATAGCGGATTTTTGCCAACCATTCAAACCCTTCATTTTTTAATTTCTAGCAATCAACCTGAAAACAGAATCAAATGCATGGATTTATATGCCTTAGAATCAGTTTTAATTCAAGAAGGGTTGTTGGTGTTGAATCATGCAGAAAACGATTATTCTCCTTTGAATACAGTTTTAACGATTGATTCCTCTTGGATAGATTATTTTATTATGGGAGAAAAAACTGTGATCCAACTGGGTTCCACTTTTCCAACTCAGAAAATAAGCACAGCACTAGAGTGGGACGATGTTGTGTTAAACAATAAGGTAATGGACCAATTGGAGGACATGGTGAGCTGGTTAAAAAATAGCGATACCATTATGGAAAGTTGGGGATTGTCAAAGGTATTGAAACCTGGTTACAGAGCATTATTCTATGGACCTCCCGGTACCGGAAAAACAATAACCGCCACACTTTTAGGGAAGTCAGCCCAAAGAGATGTTTATAGAGTTGATTTATCAATGATTGTTTCTAAATACATTGGCGAAACAGAGAAAAATCTAGCCAAAGTGTTTGACTTAGCAAAAAGTAGGGATTGGATATTATTTTTTGATGAAGCTGATGCATTATTTGGAAAACGAACAGAAGTAAACACTTCTAACTATATAAATACCAAACAACAGTCTTCCTATCTCTTACAAAAAATTGAAGACTTTCCTGGAGTGATCATTTTGGCTTCAAACCAAAAAATCCAAATTGAAGAATCTTTTATAAGGCGATTTCAAACTATGATTCACTTTCCAATTCCAGATGTTGAGGAGCGCCTGCAATTGTGGCAAAATGTGTTTTCTTATAAGAGAATTGAACTAGCAGCAGATGTTGATTTAACTAAGATTGCCAAATCCTATAAATTGGCTGGTGGAGCAATTGTCAATGTATTAAGGTTTTGTGCTTTGAAAGCAGTAGAAAGAGAAGTTCAATTAGTGACTCAATCTGATATTATACAAGGGATTAACCGAGAATTTCAAAAAGTCAATCAATAAAAATGTATTCTATAATTGGGCTATACAACCTCATTTTTATCAAAAAAAGCGCTTGAAAATAATTCAAAATTCAATACCCAAATCTGACCAACGACAATAAACGAAGAAAGTCAATTCAGGTATTTATACCTGCTATATAGTTGAATTCTCTCAATAGATTTACATTCAAATAATAATTTTAACCAGTAATCAAAATGAAGAGATCAACTTACCACAGCATCTTGTTAATTGTCAGTATGCTTTTTATAAATTCATTTGAATTAAATGCACAAGCAAAGAAAGATAAGAAGAAGACAGAAAGCAGAATATCCATTACGTCAATGTCCCCATCTAGTGGTTCATTAGCCGGTAATACGAAAGTCACTTTAATTGGAACTGGGTTCGTAAAGGATAGTATAGTTAATGTTTTTTTAAGAGATTCCATTACAGGCGCCAATGCTGGAGTAGCTGAATATAAATTCATATCGAAAACTGAAATTACTTTTCTAACTCCAGCCGTTAGTTCGAAAACAGCAAAAACAGTTTATATAGAATGGTTAGGAACAGCAAAAGATTATTACAGTTCTACGAAATTTGAATATAAAAAACCTTCGATTTCGAGCATTTCACCTAGTAAAGGTTCGGTAGTTGGTAATGATACCATAACTATTAAAGGAAAGTACTTTTCAAATGATCCGTCTACAGTAAATGTAAACTTTAATGCTGCTGGAGCTCAGAAAATACTCTCGGTCACCGATACTATAATAACAGTTATTAATCCTAGTTATCCAAAGCCAGAAAAGGTAAATATTAAAGTGGGTGTTCAATCTGTATTTTCAGATACTACTGCAAAAGATAAGTTTACCTATACAAGTGATGCTCCTGATAGTATTTTCGTCATTTCGTTAAATAACAATATTGGTTTGTCTGATAAATATAAAGTCTATGTACTAGGATATAGCACGGCGTCTAAAAAAATGTTGACCGTAGCTTCTAGTGGAACTTTAGGTGTTTTCTCTTCGATGTCAGTATCTCCTGATAGTGGTTATGTTGAATCATTTGAATTGGGAAAAGAAATCACAAAAATTCAAGTCAGTAATAAAAATCCCATAGTAGGAGCAAGAATCTATTTCTTTGCTGTTGATAAAACTGCTAGTTACAAGGATAGTTCTAATCATAATCTGAAACATAATCTAGCGGTTAAATACTTGGATTCAGGATCTACAGTTATTCAAGTAGGGAATCCGCCTCAAACAGCTTATCCTCAATATAATTACATCGAAGCTACCTTTAAAACCAATGAAGGATTATACATTGATATATCAACTGTAGATGGTTTTTTCTTCCCGCTTTCATTGATAGCTCAAAACAAAGAAGGAGTGGAGCTTGATCGAATCGGGCAACCACAGAATGTCTCTGCGCAACAGATTACAGATGCTTATCTGCCATTTATGGAAAATCTAAAGGCAGGTGGGGAAAAAACAGATGGTTATAAATCTCTTGCTTATAAAGTCAATAAAGACCTTACCGCACTATTAAATCCTGGACTTTATTTAGATAATAACACAAGTGAACTAGAAACAGTTTTTGACGATGCGTTGAATACCCTCTTTTCTAGTACAGATATGAAAATTTGGCAGAATGGGGCAGGAACTTTTTCCGCTTTTTATGATGTAACCCCAGATACCAATCAGACTTTCCCTGGAACTACAAATAAACACCCTGCACTTAAATTTACAAGTGCAACAAATAAAACGTTGTATGTTTTCAATCCAGTTGGATTTTCGGTGGTTTCTTATCTAGACAAAACGACAAATGCTAGAATGCCTATTATGGGGAAAATAGATAAGAATGTGCTAACTTTTACGAATCCATTGCCATCAAATACAGGACTACAAGTAGGAATGTACGTTAGTTCAGGTGGCGGGTCAACAGATGGTACAACAAAGATTGTTAAGATCAATAAAGTGAACAATCAAATTGTGTCTGTAAATCTAAATTCAAGCTCAAAGTCAACGTTAAATTTCCAATACAAGTTCTCTAAAGCACCAACGAATTATTATTATTCCTCCGGTCAAATGGCCTTTGCTGGAATTGGAGTATTGGCAGATGGTGCGTTCAGATATCCTACGGATGTAAATAGCCAAACGGTAGTCAATGGTTTTGAAAACCAAATCAGTACTGCTTTGAATAGAGGAGTGGCTATTAGTCAAATTAATGCCAATGGAAAGAAGGGAGGAACTACCGAAAATTGGGCGATAGAAACCAATTGGTACCCAAAAAACCAACCTCAGAATTATTTTTCATATTTCATGCATACCGCAAAAACAAGTGATGGTAAGAATATTTTTAGTTTGCCATTGGATAGTGTGAAATCTGCAAGAGGGGCCTATATGTCAAGGGCGTATGGTTTCGCTTATGATGAAAATCCTAATCCGTTAGGTGGATATGTACGACCACAAGTTCCTTCAGAATTTCCTGGTGTATTTCCAAAAGGAACTACTCAATTACTATTAGAATTAGGCCCTTGGTTGACGCCAAAGAAATAATAAGCGCATTTATGAATAACCTGAGTTAGTTTAATCCTAAAATGTTAAATCCGATCAATCAATATTAAAACTTATTGATTGAACGGATTTTTGTATTTCTAGTGATAAGAATTAGTAAAAACTTTATGCTTTAAAACCAATCACACAAACATCGTCCAATTGTTCTAAATCTCCTTTCCATTGTTCAAAGTTTTGCTTGATAATGGTGAGTTGTTCATCAACAGGTTTTACTTTAATTGAAAGGAGCAACTTTTTGAAGTTGACAGACTTATATTTCTTTCCTTTATCTCCGCCAAACTGATCAACATAACCATCGCTGGTCATGTAAATCAAGTCACCTTTTTCTAATTGGATTGTATGATTTGTAAATGGTTTTTTCTCTGCATATTTACCAATCGGTTGTTTATCTCCTTTTATCTCGATTAGTTCCTCAGCACCATTTTTAATGAGCCATAATGCATTCTGTGCACCTGCAAATTGCAATTCCATCGTTTTGGAATTGTAGGCACATAAGGCGATATCCATCCCATCTTTTACTTCCTTTTCTGATTTTTCAAAACGCTCAATTACAATATCTAATGTTTTGTCTAGAATTGCAGCCGGTTGGGTTTGTCCAAATTCTTTTAGCGCTTGGTTAAGCGCATTGCTACACACCACACTCACCAATGCTCCAGGAACTCCATGACCTGTGCAGTCTGCTGCTGCAAAAATGACTAAGTCCTCTGTGGTTTCCATCCAATAAAAATCTCCGGCAACGATGTCTTTTGGTTGGTAAAAGATAAAACTCTCCGCCAGATAGTTTTTAACCAATTTAATAGGAGGGAGTATCGCTTCTTGAATCCGCTTCGCATAGTTAATGGAATCAGTAATCTCCTTGGTTTTCTCTTCCAATTGGTAGTGCTGATTTTGAATTTCGTCTCTCTGAATTTCGGCCACCTGCTTTTGGTCTAAAATAATGGTGGCTTGTGCTTTTTGTTTTCTATAACTTCTAAAGCTCAGAAAACCAAGAGATCCAATGATTAGTAAAACAACTAATATTATGTAGTTAATTGATTTCTGGTTATCTAACAATAATGCTGTGGAGCTCAACTGATTCTTAGTCTTTAAAAGGTTTGTTTTTGCTGAATCTAAGCTTGCTTGCGACTGTTCTACCTTTTCAATATTTTCAAGGTATTCTTGTTCCTTCAATCCAATTGAAGAAGATAATTTGATTAGTTCATTGGATTGGTTTTTAATTTTATCTTGAACGATTTCTAGCTCTTCTTTTTGCTCATTAATGTTCTCTCTCAAACTAGTAATCTCCTGATCCTTTTTTGAAACCTTAGACATTTCCAAGGTTAAATCAGATTCCAGTTTGGCTACTAATTTATCATAATCCTCATTTGACATTTCAACAGCTGCCTCATTTTTAACCTTTTTATTTACTTCAGCAGTTGGAATTTTCGTTTTTGCAGCAATACTCGATTCTTCCCTTGAGATGTCGAACTTGCTATAAGTTTGAATTCCTATTTTAAGCAATGAGTTTGCTACTGTAATGTTTTGCTTTTCAAGCTCTTCTTTATTAATGTGAAACTTTAATCGATTATCAATTTTTTTAAAGTTGATCATACACTCATCATTTGGGTACTGGTCACTGATCACCAAAACAGATTCGTATCCAATTTTTTTATAAATAGTCTCTATTGGAAATCGTGTATAATCATTAATATATACCATTTGAAAGGACTTTATGTCACTTAAATCCGTCATCCTTACAATTTCAAAATAAGCGTCATTAACCCGCTTCACTTTCGCCATAGATTCTAGAGCTGCAGTTAATTCCTCATTATTCAATACGCCAATTCTAAACTTAGTGGTATAGGCATCTTTTGGCCAACTAATGTACTTAGTGAAATTGTAGATAAAAGCTGCCCTTATTTTTGCTTCAGTATCTAGGTCGGCTGATTTAGAATAAGAAAAAGTAGAGTTGATGCTAATCAAAATGATTAATCCTATTCGTATCGTTTTATTAAAAAAATTACCCAAACCAATGATTATTAGTTAATATACTGCAATGTACAATAAAAAGTGTTCATTTTTACATCAAAAATGAAAGGCAGTTTATTGAAGAAAGTTAGGGGGAATGTCTCGAATTATAAATTCAATTACACTCGAATATGTTGCGCGATAATCTTTTGATCAAAGAACACTTCAGCCTTATCTTCAAAACTTTTGGCGTCATCGGTGGTGTAAAAAAGCATTTTTCCATTTTTACTGCAATTGGATTCCACTTCAGGGTGGCGTTGCAAATAATCAGATAAACTGGCGGCTACTAACTCACCTTGAGCAATCACTCTAACAGACGATGGAACGTATTTTTCTATGATAGGTATCAACAAAGGGTAGTGGGTACAAGCCAAAACGATAGAGTCAATATCTTTGGACTGCTCCAACAATGCTTTTATGTCTTTTTCAACCACATAGTGAGCTCCCTGTCCATCTATTTCATTGTTTTCTACCAGTGGTACCCACAATGGGCATGCATGCTGATAAACCTCTATTTGTGGATGAAATTTATTGATTTCTATCTTGTATGAATCTGACAATACCGTTCCTTGAGTCGCTAAGATTCCTACTTTATTGCTTTGTGTATACTGATTGATGGTTTCTGTAGTTGGTCGAATAACGCCAAGCACTTTTTTGCCTTCTGGTAAATCTTTTTGCTGAATGGAACGCAACGCTTTCGCTGAAGCCGTATTGCAGGCTAGTATAACCAAATTACATCCCATCTCAAACAACTTAAATACACATTCTTTAGTGTATTCATAAACCGTTTCAAACGATCGGATACCGTAAGGAATACGCGCATTGTCTCCTAAATATATGTAGTCGTACTGTGGTAAGGTTTTATGTATTTCTTTAAATACAGTTAATCCACCATAGCCTGAATCAAAAATCCCTATCGGAGCATTATCGTTCATATAGAAAGTGTTTTCTTTTTTATGCAAGCACGAATTTAAGGTTATAAATGATAACTGAGATTAAATGCTAAACCAATTGTATTTGTTTTTAAATGATCTTTTTTACTATGGTCATCCAATAAATCAATTAACTCAAAATTACATTTTGGGCACTCAATCAAATGCAACATAACTAATCACCTAAACTGTTTCGGTTTTAAATTCTGGTTGGCTAATTCAGCCACTTCTTTAATGCGCTTTTCTCTTGTTTCAGCTCTTTTAGCAGATATAACCCAGTAAAGGATGGACTTCTTTGTCGATTTACTAAAAGCCGAGTAATTCTTATTGGCGTTAGGGTGTTGATTAAAAGCTTCTTTTAAATCCTCTGGTAAGATAAGTAGTTCTATTTCATCTAAGACACTCCAAGATCCATTCTGTTTGGCAATTTCAATACAAGCGCGGCCGGCGTCCATCATCAGTCCTTTTTCTTCCAATTCAATTACTTTGTCCTTGTTGATTTTAGACCAAGTGCTTTTGGGTTTACGCTGACTAAAAAACTGGATGAATCTTTCATGGTCAATCGATTTTCTAACGCTATCAATCCAACCAAAACAAAGGGCTTCATCAACGGCATCACTCCATGATATACTCGGTTTTTTAGAACTCTTTTTGTAGCAAATTAACCAGATAGAATTAGAGGTGAGGTGGTTATCTTGCAACCATTGTCGCCATTCTTCTTTACAAGTTGGGTAAAATGTATCGAGGTCTTCCATGGATTGTTTCAAATGACTATTAAACAGTAATTGATTGCTCGAATTTACAAAAATCCATAGAGTAGTTCGGAAGGAAATTATGGCTTTCTATTCATTCTTTTAGAGAAGTATTGATATTCCATGTCAATAATGGTGTCTCTCCAATCACTAATGTTGGATTTAGAAATTACCTTCGATTCATTGTAAAAAGTACAAGTTGAATTTTCGCAATCCATTGTCACAAAGTAGTTTCCTATAAATTTAAATGATCCTTTGATTGTCGAACTGTCGGTATTGTAGACTATTTTTTGTTCTCCACTAGAAATAAACTCTTCACATACAGTACTGTCGGCATAGTAATTGACCATTTTTTCGGTATATCTGCTACTGCAGAAGCTATTCGGATCTGTTCTTTCGTTCCAATATTTCCACAAACCAGACCTTTCACCATTTACAAACTCACCTTGAAACTTTAAATCATAATCAACAAGAATTTCAATTGGAGTACTCTTTTGACCTACGTTCCTCGGAATTTTTTGGTTTTCTCTGCTATAGGTTCGCTTTTCATATTGACTGAATTGAAAAGTTGGCAATTTTATTTTGGTAAAATCACCTACCACAGTATCTACATCATTTACAATCACTATTGTTTGACTAGAGTCGAGGTGATAATAATTATCAAGTAAACTCAATTGCCCAAAAACCATGTTTGAACAAGTCAATAATAAAATATGGAGTATTAGAATTCTCAATTGTGATGAATAGTTTTAATTAGTAACTACTAAGCTACTACTTTCTCACCAAGTATTTTAACTTGAAAAGATTAAATGATTTTAATCAGTAATCACCACTTTTCGGTATTGGTAGCCTTCATTGGTTCTAATAGAAATGAAATTATTAACGTAACTTCCAATTAAAAGGCATAATAAAATTGTATCCGACGGATTCGCCTTTTGTTTTAGCAGATGCATACCACTTTGGGCAATTGTCTATCAACCTGATGATCTCAACCTCTAAATATGGATTTACTCCCTTTTTGATTCCTTCAAAATGCAATACGCCCTCATTATCAAGCATTAATTGAGCATAAACAGTTCCTTGCACATTCTTATCCTTAGCTTCTTTTGGATAGGCAATATTCTTAACAATATACATTTGAAAACTATCCCCATTTGAACTAAATATTCCTACGGAGTCAGGGATTCGACTAATATTGGGTAAAGAATCATATTTCAATAGATCAAATTTTAGCTCATACATTTCAAACTGTGTAGTGGAATTCTCAATTTTGGTAAATCGATCATCTATTTTTGTAACTATTTCTTTTGCTTTATACCCTTTCCATCTTCCTAATGGGGTTTCATTCAAGAGTGCTTTATATAAAACGGTATCTCCATTATCAGGGTTAATGGTTATCCATTCCTGCAATCCACTTTCCGATTGCATTTCAATTTCTATAAATTTCTTAGTATCACTTTTCAATGCATTATTGAGCAACTTGTTCTTTGTTAATTTTTCTTTTCTGAAAACCTCTTGAGCTTGTAAATTTGATAATGTAATAAGAATTACTAAAACTAATAGTAGGATGTATTTCATTTTTATGTTGGTGTGTTGCGAGGTGTAGTTTTTCCGTGGCCTAAAATACTATTTTTAGGGAAATTAAATGCTCATTTTTATGCTTCACTTCACGCTCATCGACATCGTCAGGTTGTCATAATAGGTATAGTTATGTTTGAAGAATCCAGGAATTACTCCATTTTCTACAAATCCCATTTTGCGGTACAATCCTAACCCCAATTCGTTTTGAGAATAGACTTGCAACCAAATCAATTCAAGGATTGGGTTCTGTTTCGACCAATTGATAATTGCAGTAATGAATGCAGAACCTAAACCACTGTTTCTAAATTCGCTCAAAATCCCCATGCCAATCATGGCTGTGTGCTCCATCACTTTCCTGCGATTACCGGTGAGATCGATATTCCCTATAATGCGGTTGTTGTGTTCCGCCACTAAAAGCAACGAATTATCATATTGAATGAAGTTATTTATCCACTCTTCACATTGCTTTGTTGTCATTGTTACTTCTTCGGCCAACTTCGGAATAAACTCGCTCTCCCGAACGTATTCTTTGATGGTGTTTAACAACTTTTCGGCGTCAGTAATTACAGCAGCTCTTATTGTCACTACTTTTCCGTCTTTTAGTTGAATATTGAGTGGAGGAGGGGCTTGCATGTTATTCTGAAATACAAGTTTTAATTTCACAGACACATCTTTGCTCATCATTTAACTTTTCTTGATCTAAGGTATAAGTCAAAGTCCAATATTTACATGCATCTGGAAGGTTATTAGATTTGAAATACAACGAGCCTAATAAATAGTTAATATTTAGATCTGTTGGTTTATAATTTTTAGCATGCATAATTCTTCTTAATGCCTTTTTCGTATCTCCTGTTTGGGCTGCTTTTAGACCACTGTTGTAACAGTAATTACCTTTGTCATTATTCGTAAGAGTATGGGCTAGTTTATTAAGTGTAAAATTTAAAGGAATTATAAAATAGGTCTCAGTCTTTTTGTCAAATCTTATTGTTGGGATGCATTTAGGCATATTTTTAGTATGATTTATTGCGGCAGTATTCAATCTGATATCTGCAGGAATAATTAAACCTATATCCTCAACTAAACCATTCGTGTCGATTTTAAAGTCTAAAAGCGTATAGCCAACAATATCCTCATTAATAACCTCTTCAGGGTACTTTATGGTAGCATAGTACTCCTGAAAAGTCATTCCATTTGTAAGGTTGGCAATTTTAGAACTCGCTTTCACTTTAGCTTCTGAAGCATCCACTATTCTATATTCTTCTATACCTGTAGAATCATACCACACCCAGGTATTTACTGGTTTCCCATTGTTGTACTCTTTTTCGCTCACCAATTGCCCTTCAAAATTCCATTCAAGCCATTTCCCATGTAGCTCACCTTCTTTGTATTCACCTGTAGATTCCTTATTTCCATTGAAATAATACTCAACGTGTTTTCCATTTTTTTTCTTCTTTTCATAAGCGAACTGTTGGTCAATTCGCCCATTGATGTGATACCAAGTAAAAGTGTCTTTTTCTATCACGAGATTTTTGTTGTTGTAATACCCTGTCATTTGTAGGGTTCCATCTAAATAATAGTCCGTTACTTTCCATAATTTTCGTTCAACTTTCTCAATATTCCTTTTGTACATGGCATCGCCTTTCGCCACCTTATCGCCATTACTATTTATGAAGTATTCATTTTGTGCGGATAAGAATAGTGTAAATAGGAGTGAAGTAATTAATAATGTATTTGCTTTCATCTGTTTTCTAGAGTGTTTATAATTTGAGCGTTTTCAAGCTTATAAAGTAACGTATTTTTTTATTTGATATAGAATCCTTTAAACGTTTTTACTCATTTTTAAATGTGGAATTCCATCTTCATCAAAATAGTCGCCCACAGAATGATAGCCATTATTTAGATAAAAGTTAACCGCACTGTCTCTCGCATGGCAATAGAGGATATTTACACCAATTGAAGTAGCATAAGACTCACAGAATTCCATCATCTGAGACCCAATTTCAAGATTTCTATATTGATCTGAAACTGCAACCCGCTGCATTTTTAGTTTTGATTCTTCAGGAACCAATACCGCTGTAGCAACTAACTTTTCGTCGATCAATCCAATGATATGAATGTGATTTTGTTCTGCTTCTAACTCTTCGGCAGTAAATCGCTCTCCCAATGGCTTGCGCAAAACTTCTACTCTCAAATTGACAGCTGCCTGCCAATCAGCGCTTAAATGTGGAACTGTTTTAAAAATGGGTTTCATGGATGGTATTTCTTTTGGTATAAACTTATGAATAAACTCTTTTGCTTTCCCTATATTTTTACTGACAAAAGAATTAATTCAGGAAGCAATTCTACCTTCTCTTTTTTCTCCAATACCTTGGTATGGGTTGTTCGTTATCCATTTTTTTAATGCCTTTGTTTCTAAGAATCATTTCATTTGAATAGAACATTGCTGAAGAAGTGGAAAAACTTCTATACTCTGTCTTTGATTCTCTACGCAAGTTGCAAATTAGCCGCTCTATAGCTGAATGCCTTGGTATGGCATGAATCTGGCGCTTCTGGATGTATAAATCTTAAAATTAAAACACATGCATAATTTAAACAAATACAAACAAAAAGTAGCAACAATCTTAACTGTTGTATTAATCGGAATATTTATTAATGCTTGCAGTACATCCTCTACTGCTGTTACAGGCAGTTGGACCAATGAAACGGCACCATCAGCAAAATACAGCCACATTGTAGTGACACCTTTAATTGCCAACAAAAGCATTATGACCAATATGGAAAATGAGCTCGCTGAGAGTTTGTCAGCCTATGGTATAAAAGCCGAGAAAGGAAGTAGCCTATTGCCTCAAAAATACATTGATTCTACCGTAGACAAAAAAGCTATTTTTCAATCTTTAGAAGATCGAAAAATTGATGCGATTCTAACAGTCTCCATTGTAGACCAAGAATCTGAAACACGTTACGTGATGGGTAATCGTCCGTATTCTCCTAGTTCGGCGTACTCTTATTATGGAACTTATTGGGGATATTACGATTACATGTATCCTACAGTATATGGTCAAGGTTATTATGTAACTGATCACTACTATTACATTGAAACCAACTTATTTGACGCTAAAACTGAAAAGCTAATATGGTCGGCTCAAACAAAAACGCATGATCCTGCTACCATTGAAAAATTTACCAATGATTTATCAGAAAAGATTACCGAGCAGATGAAATTAGATGGTGTCATCTAATACATTAGAAAAACACTTTTTATACAAACAGCGGTTGTCGTATTTACGTCAACCGCTGTTTTTTTTATTACTATTTTGAAATAGTATTGATATTGAATGCCCCTATAGATTACTTCTTAATTACTGGAGCAAAAAGAAAATAGAAAATCCAGGCAAACCAAGAAACAAACAACACAGCGATTAACCAGCCAACCTTTTCTGCGCCTTGTGTTTTATTGGACAAAGCTATGATAGCAACCGGAATCAGCCATGCAATTCCGATGAGTATTAAGACAACTATTGAAAACGATGCTAATTCTTCCATGTTTTTATTTTAAAGTGTGTCATAAATATACCTTTCTTTCAGTAATTAGAGATTACCTTTTGCAAGGTTTTTCATTGTTTATAATTTATGTCCTTTCCTATTTTTTAAAATAGTTCTTGTACCATTCAATTTGATCGTGGTCGATTGCTTCTTTTTGTATTTGATGAGAGGAATCAATTTTAGAGTAAAGGATTTCCAGTGAGGCATAATCCCGTTGACTAATGATTTTGATTCCGTGCCGATTCAATTGAGCTGCACAAACACCCATTCCAATTTGATAGATTGGGTTCTCTGAAAATCTGGAGCCATTATAAATGACCTGACTCCCACAAGCGCCGCTAGAATCCATAAGTACGGCCAACTCTACGTCATTTTCTTGCGCAATTTGTAGCATTTTTAAGGACGCCCGAATCATTTCAGCTGTGATGTCTTTTCCTGTTTGCGTAATCACTCTTGCTTTCCCATCCAATACGTCATCTCCATTTCCTCCCTCGCAGTCAGGTGTTTCTCTCGGAGTTCCCAACACATAATCTTCCGGACAAAAAGGAATCAATTTTACATTTTGATACTGCATCAATTTCAAAGCACTAGGGTAGGTTCCATTGCTGCTGCCGTCTACACCACACAGTTCTCCAAGAAGGCAAGCGCTTGATAGTATTCTCAACGGATTCTCTTTTGTAGGTATTCTTAGGTTGTTTAAATATTCTTTATCGGTCATAGTTGTGACAATTGAATATAGGGAGTTTATATAAGATTAGCTAGCTGTATTTAAGCATCTAAATTTAGCAAATACAAAGCAAATACAAATGGATACTCAGAAGTAGGAGAGAAGGAATTGCATATTTCCTGCTTTAAGAATAGTTAATTATTCAATTTTTATTTCTATCAAATTAGCCCCTTTTTTCAGTTCATTTGGTTCTATCAAGTCCCACAGATTTCCGTATAAGTCTTCAAAAACGGCAACAGTTCCGTATTCAAACTCAGTTGGTGGTCTCACAAAATTTATCTTTCTGTCTGTCATTTTATTAAAATCTCTCCAGAAGTCATCTGTGAAGAGAAAAAAACCAACTCTACCGCCAGTTTGGTTTCCAATGCTTTCAGCTTGTCGCTCATCAGAAGCTTTGGCAAGTAATAGGCAACACTCTTTTGCTCCAGGAGGTGCCACTATTACCCACCTTTTAATATCGTCAATTATTGTGTCTTCAAGAAGAGTGAAATCTAATTTTTGGGTGTAAAATTCAATTGCTTCATCATAATCTTTCACGACTAAGGCAATATGAGCAATTCGTTGGTACATTGTTCTTTTTGAATTATTAATTACTGAATCAGCTAAATGTAACAAATACAAACCAAATTTGAAATTCAACTAGATTTTCAGGTATAGAAGAATAGGAGAAATTACCTATAAACGGTGTTTGATTTCCGCTTTTATTGATCTGTGATTCCATCTTTTTTCATTAAGTCAAATCCATAATCTCTTAACATTGATATTACAGGTATAGCATCTTCGCCTTTATCAGTAATTGAGTATTCCACTTTGGCAGGAACTTCCGCAATGATGGTCTTCTTTACAAATCCATCTAAGCACAATTCTTTTAGGTTTTTACTCAACATTCTATCTGAAATGTAAGAGATGCTTTTTTTTAATTCGGAATACCTCCAGACTTTGTCTTTCAAACGCCATAAAATCGGCATTTTATAGGTTCCACCTATTTTGGTGAATACATATTCTACCGGGGTGTAATATTTCTTGTTTTCACTTAAAAATTCGGGCATACTTACAAAGATGTTAGTTACTAACAAATGTAGCAATTTGTAATGTAAGTTAATATTCCAAATACCTTTGTTCAAACAAAAAGTCATAAAATGAGCACTCAAGTAAAAGAAATAGAAAACCATGTACATTTTCATGGTGCAGCGTACAAAGGAAAAATTTTGATGGTTGTAAGTAGTCCAACTGTTTCTGAACAAACAGGTTGGCCAATTGGTTTTTGGGCAGCAGAATTGACTCACCCATTACTCGTATTTCAAGAAGCAGGTTTTGAGGTCGAATTAGCTTCTACTGAAGGCGGAAAGGTAGCTATGGACGGTTATTCGAATCCAACAGATGAAAGTGGTTATTCAGCACACGACATAATTTCATTGGGATATATGCAACAGGAGTGGTTTAATCAAATGTTGGCAGACACTAAAAAAGTAACAGAAGTCGATTCAAAGGAATATGATGCCATCTTTTTAGTAGGAGGTCAAGGACCCATGTATACCTTTAAAGGAAATCACGAATTAGAAAAATTATTTGCTAGTTTCTTTGAAAATGGAAAACCAAGTGCGGCGGTTTGCCATGCCACTTCTATGTTATTGGAAGCAACAAAAAGTAATGGAGAATTGATTGTCAAGGGTAAAACTTGGACCGGATTTGCAAATACAGAAGAAGATTTTTCGGACCAAGCAGTGGGACTAAAAATTCAACCATATCGAATTGAAGAGGAAGCAAGAAAAATTTCGGAAACCACCTTTAAAGTAGCCGCTCCATTTACTTCTTATGCCATAATGGATGGTAATTTGATTACCGGACAGCAGCAAAATTCAGGAGCTGATGCAGCGAAATTACTTGTTGAACAATTACAAAATAAATAAAAATATGAAAAGAAAAGCAACAGCCAAATGGCAAGGAACAGGAATGGAAGGTGCTGGACAATTAACCACAACTAGCGGAGTGTTTAACAACCAACCGTATTCCTTCAAAACTCGATTTAAGAATGAAGACGGAACGCTCGGTACTAATCCAGAAGAACTAATTGCAGCAGCGCATGCAGGTTGTTTCAATATGGCTTTGAGTTTTCAGTTACAAGGCGCAGGTTTTACTCCAGAAAACTTACAAACAGAAGCTGTTTTAACGATGGAGAATATTGACGGCCATTTTAAAATAATGGGCATTGAATTACAGCTGGAAGCGACCGTTCCTGGAATGGAACAAGAAAAATTTCAAGCAGTTGCAGAAAATGCTAAAAGGAGCTGCCCAGTTTCTCAAGCTTTAGCTGCTATTGAGATCACGCTTAAAGCTACATTAAAAAGCTAAAACAGTTAATTCGTACAGTTTAATAAAATAAAGAAAATGAAATTAGCCTTTATCGGAATCGGAAATGTGGGTTTTGCCCTTGCTAATAATCTACAAAAAAATGGTCATGAAATAATCGTGGCTCATGAAGACGCAACTAGTGAAACAGTAAAAAATGCACTTCGTAAGAATAATAATTTTACCACTAAACAACTGCAAGCAGCTGTTGATGTTGCAGACATTGTATTCCTGGCGACTCCCTTTACTGCCAATGAAGAAATACTAAAATCAATCACATTCAATGGTAAAATACTCATTGATTGCACCAATCCTGTTGGAAGTGGATTGACTCATGGCCTAGAAAGTAAAATCTCAGGAGCTGAAAAAATACAAGAATGGTCAACAGGTGCTCGCGTAGTGAAATCCTTTACCATTTATGGGTTCGAAAACTTAATGGATGCTAGTTTTCCAAAATACGAGGTAAAGCCGGTGATGATGATTGCAGGAAATGATGCGGCGTCTAAAAAAATAGTTGCCACATTAAACACCGAATTAGGGTTTGAGACACTTGATACCGGAAATTTAGATCAAGCGTTGCATTTAGAGCACATGACTTTACTTTGGGTAAAAATGGTTAGAAGAGACGGACATCAACCCAACCTTACTTGGGCCATGTTAGAACGTTGATCACAGAAATTGAACTAGATTTTCAGGTATAGAAGAGAGCAAGTAATTGGCCATCGTTTTAGTCATATTCTTTTAGCTTCCAAGTGCTATCCTTTTTAAATAAATGATACTTGTTAGTGGTATAAATTGAAATATTTTGAATGTTTTCCATTAACTCTATATCGGGTAAATTTAATTCAGGTGTATGATGAACGATGAGTTGATTGATGTTTTTTAACTGAAATAGGAAATCGATTGATTGCAAAGGAGTGTGGTCTATTTCTATGTAGGAAATCATATCTGAGTTTTCTTTCGGCTCTATTTTAGTTAAATCAAAGCCATAACTAATCCTCAGGTTATTAATCTTGTTAAATGAGAAAACCCAAGAGATATTATTATTTGTCCAAACATGATTCAATGTCAAATTATCCAGATCAATATCCGGAAACTCGTGATCAATGCGATTAATATGTACAAAATATAATTTTAAGTCAGTCAGGTTGGGGTATAGTTTAATATTGGACAGATCATTAAGCTCAATTTTCTCATCATTCCAATGTTCTTGAGCCCAACCACTAATTTCAAGATACGAAATAGAAGGAGGAAGAAAATCTGGAATTTTATCAATTTCTTTAATGTTTCCAAGAGTCACTGACTCTAGTTTTGTGAGGTGTTTTATATTGTCTAGATAGTTATTGAACGCCTTATTTCTTCTTTCATTAACATAGTCAATCATTAAAACTTTTACTTGATTGTGCGCATTAAATTTGGGAAATTTTTCAATGTTGGGAGTATGATTAATTCTTAATTCCTCCAGTAAAGGGAGGTCAGTTAATGCATCGATGTCTTTTAAATTGAAAGCATCTGTGATGATTACTCTTTTTAAGGAGTCTAGCATTAACTTTTTAAAAGCGATGGATTCACCCGAATATCTATAGATGGATAACTGTTTTAGGTTCGGAAAATAGTTTAATGCTGATAAATCTGTTAATTGATTGTGTGATTCAATCGTCAGATTTTCAAGGGATTCAAAGTTTTTGAATGGAGTAGGAATTTCCGCTAAGTTAATTATTAGCCTTAATTGTTTTTTTTCTTTTAGAAGTGCTATATGATCAAGATTAGTGGTAGAATCGATAATTATATAATCCCCAATACCATTATTTAGATTTACAAAAGTGTGACCAGGCTGAGCATACACAAAGCTGTGTACAAGTGAAAATAAGAAAATGTAAACAAAAGATCTAATATTCATATCGTGTAATTTGTAATTACAGCTAACGGCTATGTTTATGATTAGTTGCGCAACTAAGCACCTAAATTTAGGAAATACAAACTGAATGGATATTAATGGGAATTTTTAGAAGTGGGAGAGAGGGAGAGGTTGTTATCGAGAGTGTTGGATTACCTATAATCTATTTCTCTTGAAATAATTCTATCCAACTTTCCATTTTTAAAGATTTTTCTTTGAAACCAATTGTCAAATTCATCTAATTCGTACTCGTATTTAAGGGTTGATAATAATAAATCGTTTCTATTGTATTCTTCTAGACCGGTTATGTATTGACAATCGGATTCATAAACTATTTTTCGGTTTTTCTTAGGGTCAGTTCTATTAACAATTTCATCTTTGGTAGCGATTTCATTTCTATCATAAAAGCTAGTAGAAATTGAATTACTCAATGTATCTGACGTTTCTAGATCTATGAAAATTTGCGTCGTGATCTTTTTTTCTATCATGTTGTTTTCTCTGTATTGGAAGGTTTCTATTTGTTCAAATTTCTGATTTGGATAATTTACAATTGCTATTGATTTATCTAATAAAGTGTCTTTATAAAAGTAATCAACGATAAAGGGTAAACTGTCATCTGACATTTTAACTGTCTCTTTTATGAGTTTTTGGAATTCGTTATAGCTGTATTCGATTTCCATAGTTTCGTTTATGAACAACGTTAACTGATTTAGGTGGGTTATCTGATCATTATCGTTGTATTTTTTTCCAGTTATCGCTAGCGTATCTTGCTTTTCATTCTCTAAAGAATCTCTGTTAATTAGAATAGAGTATTCCGTTACCTGATGGGCGCTTTTAGTCAGTCCATTTTTAAGGAGTACAGGTTCTTGGCAACAACCAATGAATAATATCAAGATAACTGAAATGAGAAGTTTGTTCATAGTATTTTAATTTTACTCCATATAATCTTTTAGTCCATTAGTCACATTATCCACAAAAATAATGGACAAATGATCTTCTGGATATCTATGTTTTTCAGTATTCATTTTGTTAAGTAAAGTTTTCCACGTTTCTTCCATATTTTCTTGCATTCCTATCTCATATTGAATAAACTTAGCAATAACTATAAGTTGTTCACAGTTTAGTTTTAGATTGTCATCACAGCTATATCTATTGTAAAATTCATTTGGATATTTTGAGGCATATTCCATTGCATAACCTCCAATAACTTCTGATAATGCGCCGTCCGATATATCAGCTATATGTTGGAAAATTGGATAATAAAAGTCCCTTGAATCTTTTGATGAAGATGTTATACTGTCCATTAATTTGAATGTCATATCATTGTCCATTGGTCTTATTGAGTCGTTTAAAACTAAAAGACCAAACTCCCTCATTGAGATATCAGAATAGTAAGCCTTATGAAAGGGACTTCGCAATGAGTCAACAGTAGTTGTTTCGTTATTGTGAATAATTGAATTAATAGATTCAACATTTGGTTTAATCTCAAACTCCCACTTTCCGGTAATATTAGTTTCTGTTTTTTCGCCCTTCTCCGAACAGGAGAAAAGAAATACTAGTATCAGAAGGTATACTATTTTAGTCATTCTATTGATTCTGATTTGTTTTAATGTATTTGTATCCCAATTATAGAATTTTACAATTCTTTATTTAAAAGGTTTATGATCTTAATCATTGATTTAGCATCTTTAAACTGTTTGAAATGAGAAGGGGAAGCGTAATAATAACATCTATAGAAATTCTTTTTTGCTACTTCTACTAAATAACTAGATCCATCTTTTACTATATAATTGAAACCTTCAATATCATACATGTTTTGAAGTTCAAATATGCGGTTCTTAATCAATTTGTCTACTATCGTCGGCCAAGTCTTTCGTTTTGGCTGAAAGGAAGCGAATCCACTAGAATGCCTCTGACCAATCCATCGATCTTTTTCCCACTTAATAATTAATAGGTTATCAAATTTATCTGGACTCTTGGGGAAAAAATACCAAATCCTAATTTCCATAGAATCCACACCATTTTCCAATAGCTCAAGGTCAATTTGTTTGCTTAATTTGATGATAGTATTATATAAATAGCTAGGGTTTCCACTTTTGGAAAGTGGAATTTCAAATGTTTTATTGTCAAGTTCTTGTCCAAAAAGAATTGAAAAATGTATTATTAAGAATATGAGAAATTGGAACTTCATACTTTTTATCTAATTCATTCGACTATGCGCCTCCATCATTATTTTCATTTTTGGCCAAAATATAAAGGACTTCAAGTGGTGCTGTCCTTATTTATCCCCTTTCTTAAAAGTAAAGTAGTGGGTCTCATTTCCAACTGGTATAGAAATGAAAATTTTATGTGAATATGTATTATTGAATTTAGCAACAACTTTTCCATATATATTAGATAATGGAGGAATTGTAGTAATTCGAAGTAACTCACTTTCTCTTTGGCTTCTTATTTCTCGAAATCTTTCTGTAGTTAAGTCTAATTGTTGCTGATTTTTTTGTTTAGCTTCAAGGACTTTACTTTCATCATATATAGTAGTATATGATGTTGATTGGGAGTTGCTTTTAACTGAAACGCCGTTTGAGCCGCTTGCATAACCAGTACTGTTGGATGTAGTTTTTGAATACGAGTAACCTGCTTGTCTTGCTTGTTGGTCAGAATTCATGCCTTGAAGTCCAGCAGCCATACCTTGTTGGTGTTTAAGTCTTTTCATATATTCTTCGGCACTAAATATAGTGAATTCCTTTTTTTCTTTTTCTGAGTTCTCACCTATTACCTTAATTAAAGAAGGGTTAAAGTTTATAGAATTTAAACTATCATCATTCTGATAATAAATTGTAAGAAATAATTCATTCTTATTATTTTTCTTACCGAAAATCTGTGTAGTAGAATTTTGCAGTTTTGAGGTAGTAATGGGTATTCCATTATCATAAAATATCTCTGATTGATTTTCAACAACTGGTGTTAAATAATAAGTGGAAGTACAACCAATATTAAAAAGTAAGATTAATATGGTTTTTAAATATTTAATTTTCATTTTTTGAATTTTACTCTCAGTTATTGCATTTAATTTGAGCGCGTTGTGACATTACTTGACTGTCGTTTTTATTTTTTCTTTATTTTTAATTCAAAGTATGTGAGCATTAGCTGGCGAAGTTTATTTTGTTCCTCTATTTCTTCATCATTAAGAAATAGTTGTGTAGTTAGTGCTCGTTTATTGTTGAGCAACTCCATAAGGCCTTTTCTAATTGATTGATGATCCCGTTCGATATTTGAATACCCTACAGGAGTATAGGAATTACGTTTTATAGTTACTTTATCATAATTGTAGCCGAGAGCAAGACCCATTTCGTATAACAAATTAGCCAAAAGATCTTCATTTTTACTTAGCCAAACTGAAAAATGATTATCATCAAATGACTGATTTAGATTGTCAAGATATTCGCCCCAAGCAAGTCTAACAGATTGATATTTTTTATCCTCAAATACAAGGTCGATTTGGTTTAATGCGTGTACGTGCTCCTTAGTCAGATTGTTACCTCTTGTTCCCATAAGTGTCCTAAATACCCCAATCTTTTCGGTTCTATTTTCTTTTTTTCTTTCAAGAAATTTTTGAATTTGAACAGATATAATTGGTCCGATAAGTATTGCTGTGATGGTTAAATAATCTACTAATTCCATATTTTCTGTTTTAATATTTGGCAATTCCTAAGTGAGTTGGACTTTGGTTTTTATTAAATGAAATTCCGTAATGGAATTAAATATTATACCTAATCCAATTTTTATCATTTTTCCAACCCCGAAGATAATACAAAAAATCAAACAAATAGAGTAGGAGTGCTTAAAAATTAAACACTTATACAGCTATAGTAAAAAGATGGTAATAATGGAAACTACTCCGTTTTTCGAAAATCAAAATTCTTGATAAACGTCAATTGCCCAATGGGCGTGCTAGAATAAAGGTTGCCGCCCAAATTGTCGTATTGGTTCATATAACCCAATTGTATTTTAGTGGCTTTGTCAAACGCATATCCGGCGCCTACATACAGCCAATTTCTTGCAAAGTTACTCGGCATTAAGTTGCTACTTTGGTTGATCCAAATCTCATCAAAGGCATTTACAAATACCGTATGTCCACTTTTTTTGAACGTAAACACATCTACACTCGCTGTCATTCGGTACCGAAAACGATTGCTGAAGTTGGCTCCACCTTTTATGAGCTCATTGTTTTGTACCACAATCCGTTCTACCCATCGGTGCTATTGCCGTAGTCGGTTCTGAAATTGCACTTTTCCAGAGGTAAAAGAGAAGAACAACTGCTCCCACACATTGTGTTCGTTCAGATTAATACCTTTCGCTTTTCCCATTGGTGCCATATTGATAAAGGTATATCCCACAGAAGCTTCTGAATTGTCATTAAAATGATAATCCAAAGAAGGCCGAAATAAAAACTGTCCCTGATCGGCCAATACCTCAAAAGTTCGTTCGTGAAGTTCATTGGTAACGCTCCAATGGTCAGAAAGCTGCGCACGATTCAGCAATAAAAACCAACTGCTGGCATCGTTGTATCTTACAGTTTGGGCAATACTAGAAAGGGAAATAAAAAGGAATGTAAAAAGTACAAGGAATTGATTCATAGATGTGGGTGATAAAAAGTGAAATCAATTCACAAATATAAAGGGATGTAGATACTCGAACATGTTTTATAGTCACTTGAAAATCTAAAAAACTTTAAAAGAGGTCACTTCTTTTTGCATTTGGTATGGTAAATCGTTTTAATCCAACAGCGATTTTACTTCTTCCCAAAACACTGCAGAAGCTTCCTCATATCTGCCTACTATTTCTGAATAAGCAATCAGATTAGTTTTGAATAATTTACGTTCCCTAGTGTTCTCATGATCTGCACTCAGATCAATAAAAGCCATGCTCCATTTTTTAAACGTTTTTTCTCTTGTTACACCTTTATATAATAGTTTAACATCAGAATGGCGCTGATCCTTTTGGATCGTTGAATAAAGTTCTTCCAACAGTGTTTTATCACCTTCCAATATCTGAAGAAACCTATGATTGTGATAAATAAGACATCCTGATATGAAATGTGTTTCATTGTAATCCCGTGAAGATTTTAAAATGCTTGAAATATCATCAGTAGTTAAATCCAAATTTGCAGTTGATTGGTAAACTATTGTGTACATAATTATTCTTTTTGGTTGTACTATTTTAATTTGACTAAGAATTCCCGCTGCTACCTTATTATTGAATCTTAGATTGATTAGCCAGAATGCAAAATTAGTGAAGTGAAGTGAAAATAATGTTGCATAATTGCAGCTATAAGTTGCAAAAATCACACATTGAAAAGGTGTCAACTGATCTAAAAAAACTTAAAAAGATTTCACTTATTTTAGCGGTATAAACTGCTAGCCGCCAAATCAACACCCAACTATGTCGATTGCTTTAAAAAAACACTTGGTTTCCATTACATTATCGCTCATTGTGATATTGTTGTTCTTGGTCACTGCCAATTTATCTTTCGGAAAAGACAAATGGATAGGTATTTTGGAATCAGATGCCAAAGGCTATTATGCTTATTTGCCGGCAGTTTTTATTTACCACGATTTAAACTTTGGTTTCTTCGATCACATCGAAAAGGAGAAGTACTACCAAGAGCACATTTTCTACGATTACCGCAGTGGGAGTAATGGGTTCAGTACCAATAAATATTACGCAGGTGCAGCATTGGCGCAATTGCCATTTTTCTTAGTCGCTCATGCAGCCACCATACTCACCGATGGTGATGCTGATGGCTATTCGAAGTTGTACATGTTTTCAGTGCCCATCGCAGCCTTGTTTTATCACATGTTGGGGTTGTGGTTTTTAGCGGGTTTATTGCGGTTATATAAAGTTAGAGATACTATTATTTCTTTGTTGTTGTTGGCTACGGCCTTCGGAACGCATTTGTTTGTTTACACGGTAGTAGAAGGAGGGATGTCTCACGTTTTTTCTTTCGCTTTTATCAGCGGATTCTTGTACTATTCCAAACGCTATTTTGATCATCAGAAATTGGTTGATGTGTATAAAATGGCGGTGCTGTTGGGATTAATAGTGCTGTGTCGTCCCATCAATGGGTTGGTGGGATTGTTTTTAATTCCTTTAGCTGGAAATTTACAAACGCTAAAAAGTGGTCTCTTGGATCTATTTTGCAACCTAAAAGCATGGTTAGTTGGTCTTGTTCTATTTGTTGCCATTGTTGGGATTCAGTTGGTGATTTACAAGATCTCTACTGGCAATTTCTTTGTCTATTCATACGTAGATGAAGGATTCAATTTCTCTGATCCTCATTTTTTCGACATTCTCTTCAGTTATAAAAAAGGATTGTTTTTGTATACGCCCATGTTGTTGTTGGGTTTAATTTCAGCGATATCCTTTATTCGATCTAAATCCTTCTTTTCCATCAGTTGGCTGTTGTTTTTTGTCGGAATCACTTATGTTTTTTCTTCCTGGTGGATGTGGTTTTACGGAGGTAGCTTTTCTTCACGGGTTTATGTGGAGTACATTCCAATTTTCATGTTACCATTGGGTTTGTTTCTTGAAAGCGCATCATCCAATGTAAAAAAAGTCACGATAGGGTTAATTATTTGCTTAGTTGGCGTTTGTCAAATTCAGAGCTATCAATACCGCTACTACGAGATTCACTATACCGATATGGATCAAGCTAAATATTGGGAAGTGTTTTTACTACGAAATCGTTTTTAGCAATAAATTAACTGATTAATTCACCATTAAGAATTAACCACAAAGGCACAAAGCCATGCCTGCGGCAGGCAGGAACACAAAGGTTTCGCAAAGTAGATTGTAATTTTAAGTCTAGCTTCTAGCCTCTAACATCTTGCTTCTCTCTTAAACCACAAAGGCACAGAGCCCACAAAGGTTTCGCAAAGTTGATTGGAAATACAAGTCTAGCCTCTTGCTTCTAACTTCTTGCCTCTCTTTTAAACCACAAAGGCACAAAGCCATGCCTGCGGCAGGCAGGATCACAAAGGTTTCACAAAGTTGATTCAATTGTAAATTGACTGATTGATTATTTGATTGATTCACCATTAAGAATTAACCACAAAGTAGATTCAATAATTCAAGTCTAGCTTCTTGCTTCTAACTTCTTACCTCTTTTTTATAACCACAAAGAACACAAAGGTTTCGCAAAGTTGATTCAATTGTAAATTAACTGATTGATTATTTGATTGATTCAACATTAGGAATTAACCACAAATTATATTCAATAAATCAAGTCTAGCTTCTAACTTCTTGCCTCTCTTTAAACCACAAAGCTTTCATTAGTAGGGATTCACAATTTGTCACACTGAGCATTTCGACTGCGCTCAATACAGGCTTTAGTCGAAGTGAACCATTAACCATTCACAATTAACCATTATTTTTACTCGTTAACACTAAATTAACAGTTGAACTATTGTGCAGTTGAAATTACAGGACTAATTTTGGCGCCAAATGAAAAACTATTTCATCAAATATTTTGCTTTAATCGCTATCCTCTTGTTGAGTGGGCTTGGTCAGTTGGCCGCTCAAACTGCATTGGGAGAGAAGCTTCCTACTTTCGTTACTACGAATCAGGAAGAGGAGCAATTTATGACTGCAGATGTTCATGCTGAGCAAGTGCCTTTCATTACTATCTCCAATAAAAACACCCAAGGACAGCAAGGCGAGATTCCGTTTGCAGGGATTGATAAAAAAGAGCCTGAAGATAAATTGATGATGGCGAAGAGCCAATTGGCAAAAGGAAGTCAGACTGTTACTTATCTTTCAATTATTCCAACACACGTTGCTTTTTTCGATTTCGAGAAAGCAACTATTTCATTCTTAGAAGACCAAGCGTCTTTTATTTCTCCAACACCTCTATACCTTGAGTTAGAGGTTTTCCGTATTTGATTATTTCTTGAAGTTAAGGTGTTTTCATAGCGCCTAGCTGTATCCCATAAACTCGTTTTTTAGTTGTGTCTCAACTTTAATTTCGAGTCGTGTTGTGCTATTTGGCATTTTCACAAACGATTAACAACAACCAAATTAATTTTTTAAAATTCAACAACCAATGAAAAGAATTTTCATGACTATGGGGGTTTGTGCATTACTATTCGCAGTAGGATGTGCTTCCCATGAAGAAAAAGAAGAAGCTGAAACAAAATTTTTAGTGACCAGTCCTTTAAAACAAGACACCTCTATCGTTCAGGAGTATGTCAGTCAAATTCACTCCATCAGTCACATCGAATTGAGGTCTCAAGAAAGAGGTTTCTTAGAAAAGATCTTTGTAGATGAAGGAGACTTCGTAAAAAAAGGACAACTGCTATTCCGCATTATGCCGAAACTGTATGAAGCAGAAATGCACATTGCACAAGCGGAAGCCGACTTAGCAGGAATTGAATACCAAAACACCAAAGCATTGTCAGACAGCAATATCGTGTCTAAGAATGAATTGTCGATGGCGAAAGCACGTTACGACCGGGCAAAAGCAGAATTGGCTTTAACGCAAGTTCACTTGGACTTTACAGAGATTAGAGCACCTTTTGATGGTTACATCGACCGTTTTCAAGTGCGATTGGGAAGTTTATTGGATGAAGGTGATGTATTGACCAACTTATCTGACAACAGTAATATGTGGGTGTATTTCAATGTTCCTGAATCAGAATACTTGGATTTGATGGACCACGTGACCGACATCACTAAAATGGATGTGAGTTTAAAAATGGCTAACAACAAGCTGTTTCAACATAAAGGAGTCGTAGAAACCATAGAAGCAGATTTCAACAACGAAACTGGTAACATTCCATTTAGAGCTACTTTTCCTAATCCAAATGGATTGCTAAGACATGGAGAAACAGGAAACATCAGAGTCACTAGACAATTGAATGATGCCTTAATTATTCCTCAAAAAGCCACGTTCGAAGTATTGGAGAAAAAGTTTGTTTTTGTAGTGGATGAAGAGAATACATTGCGCACGAGAGAGATTACAATAGGCGAAGAATTGCCTCATTTGTTTGTGATTACAGGAGGTTTAAAAGAAAGCGATAAAATTTTGTTGGAAGGTTTACGTAAAGTGAAAAACAACGAAGAAATCGATTTCGAATTTGTTTCACCTAAGACCGTAATCACTCAATTAGAGTTGTATTCAGAGTAATCTAACTGACTTAAATTTAATACTATGTTTAGTAATATCATACACCGACCAGTGTTTGCAATTGTGATTTCAATTGTGATTGTATTTACTGGTCTATTAGCCATCAATCAATTACCAACTTCCCAATTTCCACAGATTGCACCAACCACGGTTAGTATTTTTATC
Source organism: Acidiluteibacter sp. (assembly GCF_055129545.1). Classification (NCBI taxonomy): domain Bacteria; kingdom Pseudomonadati; phylum Bacteroidota; class Flavobacteriia; order Flavobacteriales; family Cryomorphaceae; genus Acidiluteibacter; species Acidiluteibacter sp. Next base: position 67,453 of record NZ_JBSRUB010000003.1, read on the forward strand.
GCTTATCCTGGTTCTAGTGCAGATGTGTTGGTGAAGTCGACATTGGTGACATTGGAAAACTCCATCAACGGAGTACAAGGAATGCGTTACATGGCAACGGATGCCACGAGTGCTGGAGAAGCTACATTAAATATTGTTTTTGAACCCGGCACCGACCCCAATCAGGCGGTCATACAGGTGAAGACGAGGGTGGATCAGGTAATGCCGCTGTTGCCAGAATTGGTGCAACGAGAAGGGGTAATTATTACGCCGATCCAGCCGAGTATGTTGATGTACGTCAACCTTTACAGTACAGATAAGAATGTGGATCAAAAATTCTTGTACAACTATGCTGACGTGAAAATGATTCCTGAAATTAACCGGATTACAGGGATTGCACGGTCTAGTATTTTGGGAAGTAGAAAATATGCCATGCGGATTTGGTTGAATCCAGACCGTATGCGAGCGTATTCTATTTCTACAGAAGAAGTAATGGAAGCATTGGCTGAGCAAAGTATCATGGGTCGTCCAGGTAGAATCGGACAGAGTTCAGGTATTGAAGCCCAGTCGTTGGAGTATGTATTGACTTATAAAGGTCGATTCAATGAAGAAAATGAATACGAGGACATTATTATTCGTGCCAATGCCGAAGGAGAAAGTATTCGCTTGGGTGAAATTGCAGATGTAAAATTAGGAAGTGAGTTCTTTGATATTTATTCCAATTTAGATGGATATCCTTCAGCGGCTATCGTTTTGAAACAAACAGTTGGTAGTAATGCGACTGAGGTGATCGAAGAGGTGAAAGCCAAGTTGGAAGAAATGAAAGAGGATTTCCCAGAAGGAATGGATTACAAAGTAAGTTACGATGTTTCTAAATTCTTGGAAGCTTCTACCGAGCAAGTGATTCATACGTTGAGAGATGCCTTTATATTGGTAGCATTAGTGGTTTTCTTGTTCTTGGGAGATGTTCGGTCTACCTTGATTCCAATTTTAGCGGTGCCAGTTTCCTTAATTGGAGCGTTCTTCGTAATGCAATTGTTTGGGTTATCAATTAACCTAATTACTTTATTTGCTTTGGTTCTAGCGATTGGAATTGTCGTCGATGATGCGATTGTGGTCGTCGAGGCCGTCCATGAAAAGATGGAGAAGGAGCACTTGTCTCCTTACAAGGCGGTGCAAAAAGTAATGAAAGAAATCAGCGGAGCGATTATCGCAATTACATTGGTAATGGTTTCTGTATTTCTTCCTATTTCTTTTATGAGTGGGCCAGTAGGTACATTTTACCGACAGTTTTCCATCACCATGGCGAGTTCTATCGTATTGTCGGCCATTGTCGCTTTAACGTTAACTCCTGTATTGTGTGCCATGATTTTGAAGAATAATCATGGAAAACCAAGAAAGAAAACACCTGTGAATCGATTCATTGATTGGTTCAACAGAGGTTTTGAACGTTTGACTGGAAAATATGTCGGTTTATTGAATAAAATCGTCAACCGACGAGTGGTAACTTGGGGAATCCTAATCATATTTGGAATTGGAATCTTCGTACAATCTAAAATCTTACCATCAGGATTTATTCCGGGAGAAGATCAAGGTACCATTTATGCGATTATTCAAACCCCTCCTGGATCAACCTTGGAGTATACCAATAAGTTGTCTCAAGAATTACAGAAGATTTGTGAAGATGTAGATGCCGTAGAATCTGTTTCCTCATTGGCCGGTTATGAAATCATGACAGAAGGTAGAGGATCCAATGCGGGAACTTGTTTGATCAACTTGAAATCGTGGGGAGATCGTGATAAATCAGTGCATGAAGTAATGGAAGAGTTGGAGGAAAAATCCAAGGACTTAGGAGCGGTGATTGAATATTTCGAGCCACCAGCAGTACCAGGTTTTGGTTCATCAGGCGGTTTTTCATTGCGAATGTTGGATAAAACCACTTCTACCGACTATCAAGAGTTTGATAAGATCAATAAGGAGTTTATCGAAGCGCTTGAGAAGCGAAAAGAGTTGACTGGGGTTTTTACCTTTTTTGCGGCTAACTACCCTCAGTATGAGTTAGAAATAGACAATAAAGCAGCCATGCAAAAAGGAGTTTCCATTGGTGATGCCATGGAAAACCTAAACATTATGATAGGGAGTACCTACGAACAAGGATTCATCAAATTTGGTCGATTCTTTAAAGTGTATGTGCAGTCAGCTCCAGAATTCAGACAGTTGCCTTCTGATGTGTTGAAGTTATTTGTAAAAAACGATGAGGGTGAAATGGTACCTTATTCTGCATTTATGAAATTGAATAAAAAGCAGGGACCAAATGAGATTACGAGATACAACATGTACAACTCGGCATCTATTCGTGGGCTTCCGGCTGAAGGATACACTTCTGCAGAAGCTATTGGAGCCATTCGAGAAGTAGCAGATGAAATTTTGCCACATGGATACGACATTGCTTGGGAAGGATTGTCTTACGACGAATCTAGAAGAGGAAATGAAGCGTTGTACATTTTTATCATTGTTGTGATTTTTGTGTACTTGGTATTGGCAGCGCAGTATGAGAGTTTCTTATTGCCATTGGCAGTAGTACTTTCTTTACCTGTCGGGATCTTCGGTTCATTTTTATTACTTCAATTTATGGGCTTAGCGAATGACATTTATGCCCAAGTTGGATTGATCATGCTGGTCGGTCTGTTAGGGAAGAATGCCGTGTTAATTGTTGAGTTTGCTGTTCAGAAACATCAGCAAGGATTGTCCATATTTGATGCCGCTATTGAAGGTGCAAAAGTTAGATTCCGTCCAATCTTGATGACTTCATTTGCATTTATTGCAGGGATGATACCATTGGTAATATCTACAGGAGCAGGAGCTATCGGAAACCGCACCATTGGTGGTTCTGCCATGGGAGGGATGCTTTTCGGTACAATGTTCGGAGTGATAGTAGTTCCTGGTTTGTACTTCATCTTTGGAACATTAGCTGATAAAGGTCAATTAATTAGAAATCAAGATGCTGTTCCATTATCTGAGGCTGTGAGTAAATATGCCAATAATGACTCAGAAAAATCAACCTTGCGGAAATTAAAAATCATGATAAAGTTGATGCAGCGAAAGTTAAAAAACAATAAGAATACAGATAAATAATGAATAAGATGTTAAAATATAGAAAGATACATACATATGGCGCAGCACTTATCATTGCTTTAACTGTTGCAGCTTGTCGAGTTCCATCTATGGCGACGGATGCAGAACATGCAACCATTCCTGAGAATTATAAGGGAGCTAACAAAGCAGATACCGTGAATACTGGTACTGTGCCATGGAAGGAATATTTCACCGATCCAAACTTGAATGCATTGATTGATTCTGCTTTGAAAAATAACCAAGAGCTGAACATGACTTTTTTAGAGATGCAGATGAGTCAAAATGAAATCCGAGCACGGAAGGGAGAATACCTTCCATCACTTGGAATTGGAGCAGGAGCGGGAGTGGAAAAAACAGCGAGATACACTCGGAATGGTGCGTTGGAAGCTACAACTGACATTAAACCAGGAGAAGAATTTCCAGAACCGTTACAAGATTATATGGTAGGAGCCTACGCTTCTTGGGAGATTGATGTTTGGAAAAAGTTGCGCAATGCAAAGAAAGCAGCAGTTTCCAGATATTTGGCTTCTGTAGAAGGGAAAAACTTTGTTGTGACCAACTTAATCGCTGAAGTCGCGAATTCTTATTATGAGTTATTGGCATTAGACAATCAGTTGGAAATTGTACAAAACAACATTTTGATTTTAAACAATGCCTTGAGAGCTGTAAGACAGCAGAAGGAAGCGACCATGGTGACCGAATTAGCTGTTCGAAAGTTTGAAGCAGAGGTGTATAAAACGAAGAGTTTGCAGTTTCAAATCCAACAGTCGATTGTAGAAACAGAAAATAGAATCAACTTTTTAACTGGTCGTTATGGTCAATCAATTCAGCGGGATGCGAAAGGGTTCTCTGATTTGTTGCCTCCGACGGTTTTGTCAGGGATTCCTGCACAATTGTTGGAAAATAGACCCGATGTAAAGCAGGCGGAGCAAGAGTTAATGGCTTCCAAGATAGATGTGAAAGTCGCTAAAGCGCAGTTTTATCCTTCATTGGGGATTTCTGCAGGAATAGGATTTCAAGCATTCAATCCTGAGTTTTTGATTAAATCGCCACAATCAATACTGTACAATTTAGCAGGAGACTTGATGGCTCCTTTAGTCAACCGAAATGCTATTAAGGCGATGTATTACAATGCCAATGCTCGTCAAATTCAAGCACTTTTTCAGTATGAACAAACGGTGTTGAATGCATACATCGATGTGGCCAATCAAATGGCGAAGGTGAATAATTTGGAACAGAGTTACGACTTGAAATCGAAACAAGTACAAGCGCTGTCTGAATCCATTGATATTTCGATTAATTTATTTCGTTCGGCAAGAGCAGATTATATGGAAGTGCTAATGACACAACGAGATGCGCTTGAAGCAAAAGTTGAATTAATAGAGACTAAAAAGCAGCAAATGAATGCAATGGTAGATATCTATCATGCCCTAGGCGGCGGCTGGAGATAACACAGTTTTTCTTTTTTTTTGGTTGTTAGTGAACCCCGTTTTGCCTTTGTGCAATTCGGGGTTTGCTTTTTATGGGAAGAATGTTAGAAATAATTGATTTGTGAATTTTAGATAATTAAGCACTAGTGATTAATTAAACTTTTATTAAAACCTAAAGCTATCGGTAATAAATTTTTTAAATAAATAAAATACAGTGTTTTAGCTTGGGATAATTTTAATATTAATAAGTTGTTTTTATTTTGGGACTGCCATTTAGCAAAAGGAAGGTAAATCAGAAGAATTTCCTTAGAGAAACTGGAAAGCTTCGAAGGTGGACCGAGAAGATCATCCAGCTGAACTTAGGGAATTCAAGGATTTAATTTCCTTTTGATAAGGGCTGAGCTTTTTGCTTTACTTATTTGGGTTATTGAGCTTGTCGAAATATGCTCACCAAAAAGTGAAATAAAAAACAAATAAATATCAAATTAAAAGTTTTACTGATTATAATGATAATTAAGGATTAAATAATAGTTACCATTAGTTAAAATAAAATAATAGAGTAAATTGCAATTTTAAACAAACTAACTATGAATAAAATACAACTATTTAAACTATTTATAATTTCTAGTGTGTTATCAGTAGGATCACTTTTTGCGCAAAACAAAAGCATCCAATTTGATGGCAATAACGATAAAATACAGGTGACTGGTAGCGCTGGATTTAATTCCGGAAATGCACTGACGATAGAAGCATGGATCAATGCTTCATCATGGAAACCACAAACTTGGCAAGGTACAATTGTTGGAAAAGATCAATCCAATGAAACTGGTTATGTTTTGCGATGTGGTAACAGTGGAAGATTGAGTTTTACGATTGGATTAGGGAATTCCAATTGGAATGAAGTCGTTAGTGCTCCAGTAATGCAAACCAATACTTGGCATCACGTGGCAGCAGTAATGGACAATGGCACGCTTCGAATTTTTGTAGATGGAGTGCTTGTGGGTTCTAAAGCTTCTAGTGCAATATTACCTTCTACTAATTTATTGCTTATTGGTGAAAGCGCAGGTTTTTCAGGTCGAGTATTTGATGGAAAAATTGATGAAGTTCGAATTTGGAATGTAGCGAGAACGCAGACTCAGATTCAAGCAGACATGAGTGTGGACTTACCAACGACTACTGCCAATTTATTAGGTTATTATAAGATGGATACCATTGCCAACAATACCACACCCAACCATGTCGGTACTGCAAGTACACAAGGTGTATTGCAGAACTTCCCTACTAATCCTTTAGTGGCGGGTTATTTTGTTCCAACGTTAGACATCAGCGTGAAAGGAGTAAGTGCTCCTGACCAAATTACCTTTTTTCAAGGTTATTCTAAAGTACGTGCTCAATTTACTAATGTTGCCAATGATACCATTCAGACATTTGACGTGGGGTACAAACTAAACACTAATCCAGCAGTCATTGAGACCATTACTCAAACAGTTTTGCCCGGAGAAAGTATTACTTATACCATGAATACTTTATTGAATACAACAGACAGCATCAATAACTTAAAAGTATTCGCTAGCCTTTCAGGAGATATTAATAACTTGAATGATACCGTTTTTAAAAGGTATGTAAAACCAGCGAATCCGAATAACTTAGAGATCCCAATTTTTACACGAAAACAACACAATTTTGCTGCCGCTGGTCAATCGCATTTGGCTGCGGTTACTTTACCAGACGACAATACTGCTTATAGTCGAATCTATATGACATTGAGCTTACAATGTCCTAACACAGGCTGTGATCCTTGGGATCAGCCTGCTAAAATTTCTATTTCAAAAGAAGGTAAAATCTATGAGGTTGCTCGATTTATTACTCCTTATGGAAAAGGCTGTGGTCCTTGGATTGTTGACATGACCGATTATAAAACCTGGTTGAGAGGAAATGTTGATTTTATCTCCTACATCCAAGTATGGGGTGGATCAGGTTGGTTGTTGAACGCCACATTAACTTATGAGAAAAACCCGGTAGCCAATCCATATCAATTAATTACTCCTTTATGGTCGTCTGACAATTGGGTGTATGGAGATCCAAATAAATCACATGATTTACCTGCCCAAAATATTTATGTACCCACAATAGCCAAAGAAGTAGCTATGCGAATGACCATCACGGGACATGGACAAGGAAATACAGGCAATGCAGCTGAATTTTCAGATAAAACCCATCAGTTGAAAGTGAATGGAAATACGGCGATGAGTCACCGATTATGGAAAAGCAATTGCTCATCAAATTCGTGTAATAATCAAGCAGGTACTTGGTTGTATGCTCGAGCAGGTTGGTGTCCAGGTCAGGCGGTTGATCCTTTTATTGGGAACTTAACTGCAATAGCAACCCCAGGACAAACCATGTTAGTAGATTATGAATTGCAAAACTATGTCAACTTGCTAAACACGGGCTACAACAATAATGGTCATACCGAGCCACATTACAAAATTCATGCGTATTTGGTTCAGAAATCTGATCAATACATCGATTCAACAGCTTTTACGAATATCGCTGCTTCTGCGATTACTTCTCCAACTGCATCAGCAGTTTTATCAGCCACGACTCCTGTGAAGGTGATGTTGCGCAATTATGGCTCTACGAGCATTTCAAATCCGAGTTTGGAATTGATTGTTAATGGTACTTCATTTTCTACAGAATTAGCATCAGCAACAATTGCAGCGGGCGACAGCTTGGAATTTACTTTTTCCACTTTAGTTGGATTTAATCCTCAATTGGTTTATGAAATAGCGGTAGCAGTAACTGCAGCTAATGACGAAGCCGCAAGTGATGATGTGATTAATGGAGTTTATGGAAATGTAATCACTGCGATAGAATCCAATGAAATTGCTGAAAATGCAATGTCAATCTATCCTAATCCTACCAAAGGGCAGTTTAGTTTGAAAGGTGATGTAAATGGGCAAGAGCTAGAAGTGACCATATACGGCATCAAAGGAAATATTGTTTTTAATCAATTCATCACTAAACAATCCAATGAATTAGAATTGAATCCAAAATTACCGTCAGGTACTTATATCATCAAAGCAACTGCTAATCAATCTGTGGTGTTGAATGAAAAACTGATCATTATTGAATAAACGAACGGGGTTTAAAAAGTAAAAAGGTGGGAGCACTCAAATCAGTTGAGCACTTCCACCTTTTTTTATTGATTAGATTGGGATTAAACGGCTTTAAACGCGTTTTCGATGTCCCAAATTAAATCTTCACTGTTTTCAACTCCTACAGACAAACGAATTAGAGAATCGGTAATGCCTAACGATTGTTTTAATTCAGGATCAATTCCTGCGTGAGTCATAGAAGCAGGGTGTTGCACCAAACTTTCAGTACTTCCTAAACTTACTGCTAGCTTCACTAATTTTAGCTCATTTAAGAAACGGAATGCTTCTTTTTCGCCACCTTTAATCTCAAATGAAATCATAGCTCCTGGAGCCGTATATTGCTTTTTGTAAACGGCATGCGCTGCAGTTCCTTCTTCCAACAATCCCAAGAACATCACTTTATTCACCATTGGATGTTTGACTAAGTAAGCAACAATGTCTTGTGCACTTTTAGTTTGCTGTTCCATTCTTACTTTCAACGTCTCTAAACTTCTCAATAGTAACCAACAGGTGTGAGGACTTGCCATGTTTCCTAAGAACGTACGCAACGTTTTTATTCGGATCATGTTTTCTGCGTTTCCTAAAACGGCTCCTGCAATTAAATCACTGTGGCCACCAATGTATTTCGTCGCTGAATACAACACTAGATCAGCACCATGATCCAACGGGCTACACCACAAAGGTCCCATGTAGGTATTGTCAACCGCCAAACATACTTTTTTATCTTCAGAGCTAAAATGATCTGCTAATTCTCGACACATAGAGATGTCAATGAGTTGATTGGTTGGGTTCGATGGTGTTTCTATGTAAATACAGCCTAATTTGTCCGCTTTTCCAGACTTTTCAATCAATTGAATCAATTCTTCTTTTGTCGCTCCAGATCGGAAAGACAAACTATCAACACCGATTTTTTTCAAGAAGTGATTGATGAAGTGATCTGTCCCACCATAGGTTGGCGAGCTGAACAGCAATAAATCTCCTGGATTCAGAAATTCCAATAGAGTGGTGCTAATTGCGGACATTCCACTTTCGAAAATGGCACAATCATCAGCATGGTCCCAAAGGGATAGCCGATTCTCTAAAATCTCTAAATTAGGGTTGTTGATTCTACTGTAAATCAATCCCAATTGTTCGTCTTGATCTTTCTCTCTCAAGCCATAAGCCAACTCAAAGAATGCTTTTCCTTCTTCGGCTGTTTTAAAAGCAAATGTTGATGTTTGAAAGATGGGTGGTTTTACTGCGCCTTCTGATAATTCTGGTTGATAACCGTAGGTCATCATTAAGCTTTCGGGATGTAATTTGTGGTCCATAATGATTGTATTTATGTTTTTTGCAAAAGTACGCCTAGTAGGAATTTGTTTTATAGAATAATAAAAACTTAGTAATTACTCCTAAAATATATGTATTTAAGGGAAAGTCTGTGTTAATTTGCAAGTCAGAAGTGATACAAAAGGAAAATTTCCCAAAATGAAACTAGACAACATCGATTTACAGCTACTGGAGCTGTTGCAGAAGGATTCAAAAATGAACGTAAAGGAAATTTCAACCCAGTTGAATTTAACCAAAACGCCCATTTACGAGCGAATCAAACGATTTGAAAAGGAAGGAATTATTGAAAAATACGTGGCTGTGTTAAATCGAAAAATTATCAGCCAATCCATGATTGTGTTTTGTTCGGTTTCATTAGAGAGTCAGAAAATTGATGAAATCAATGCATTTAGCGAAGCAGTGCGTCAAATTCCAGAAGTGATGGAGTGTTACCTAATGGGAGGGATCAATGACTTTTTACTAAAAGTGACAGTAAAGGACTTGAATGCGTATCACCATTTTTCCTCAGGGAAGTTGGCTGCGCTGCCGAATGTGGGACAGATCAAAAGTACGTTCGTGCTAAATGAAGTTAAGCGATCTACAGTATTTCCGTTGTTGAGTTGATAAGTTTACTCTTTTAACCGCTGAGTAGATTGAAAAAAATCTAACTTCTAGCCTCTAACTTCTTGCTTCTATTTTATACCCACAAAGTAGATTGAATAATTGACTGACTCATTGATTAATTGATTGATTCAACTATTAAAAAATAACCACAAAGGTTTCACAAAGTAGATTGAAAAAAATCTTGCATCTAGCCTCTAACTTCTTGATTCTATTTCTTAAACACAAAGTAGATTCAATAATTATTTGACTCATTGATTGATTGACTGATTCAACTATTAAAAAATAACCACAAAGGAACAAAGGTCACAAAGGTTTCACAAAGTAGATTGAAAAAAATCTTGCTTCTAGCCTCTAACTTCTTGTTTCTATTGTATAACCCAAAGTAGATTGAATAATTAATAGACTCATTGACTGATTCATCCATTAAAAAATAACCACAAAGGCACAGAGAACACAAAGGTTTAATAAAATTGATTGAAAAAAATCTAACTTCTAGCCTCTAACTTCTTGCTTCTATTTTATACCCACAAAATAGATTGGATAATTAATAGACTCATTGATTGATTGACTGATTCAACTATTAAAAATAACCACAAAGGCACAAACCAATCATTGATAAATTGATACATTGTTATATTGCTTCATTAGCAAACTACATCACCAACAACGTCAACCCATAAGTCAATAAAAATGCAAAAGCAGGAGCGACCATCCAAACGGTCAAAAACTTCTTGACAGTCTTATTGGAGAAAGTGCTTTTCTTCCCAGTTTTGGTCATGCTGAGCGCTATAAAACATGCCCCATTTAGCTGTACTAAAGAGGTTGGAATGCCATGCGAGATTGATGCATAGAGTAGAAGGGTAGCTACAATAACTGAGATTAACGTTGCATAAAAAGGAGTAATGTTCACAATTTCCTTACCTGCTGATCGAGTTACTTTAAACCCTAATAAATAGCTACCAAATCCAAAGAATGGCGCCATTACCATTAAGGCCAACATAGAAATAGACCAGCCGTTATAACTGTCTATTCCAAATTCATTGAAAAATAATGAAGCGATTGGGCCGGCAGCATTCGCCACATTATTAGCGCCCACTGAAAAAGCGACGTAGAGAGAAGCTACTACTAATGCTACTTTTAATCCTTTAAAGTTTCTGATGTGTTCAAAATCACCTTCTAATGCTTTCGTCTTGATGTGTGGAAAGACCCATTTTGAAATGACATAAGTGATAGTAAATGCAATTATTGGGAGAAAAAACCACATGGGGATAATCTCTGTAAATAAGGTGTCGGCTTGCAGTTCACCTAAAGCTGCAGCGCCTCCTGCAATGGCTAAAACAGTAGTCTGACTAGTGGATTGAGGAACGCCCATTAAATTAGCTGCGAACAACGATATGGCAATCGTAAAAAGAATGATAGAAGTATAGAGGGGCGTAAATAATTCTGGAGCAAGGATTCCTTCTCCTAAGGTTAAAGAAACTTCTTTTCCACCTAGAAATGCACCAGCAATCACCATGATTCCAAATAAAATTGGAATCCACTTTCTATTAATGACTCCGGCTCCATAAGCTGCAGAAAATGAAGTCGACGTACCACTTGCTCCCATGTTGATGGAGAGGAAGAGTGCTAAAAGAAAAGGGATAACTAAAATGCTAACTATTTCCAAAATGGGTATTAATAAAAACTCGGTAAAAGTAATTAAAACTCTTTAATCCCTATCGCTTTAGTATGGATTGAGAAAAATATTCTTATTTAATTGAAAGTTAGAGTATTTAATTGGTTTTAGTTACTCTGTTTTCCAGAATTGATCACTCCAATTGTCACAAAAAGTATCTTCAATAAGTACTTTTTCGATGACTTTTAGCTGATCGGCAGTTGCTACGGATTGTATTTCATTAAACAGCACTCGTTCTTCAAAGCGAATGTGTTTTTCCAACTCTTCTTCAAAAGCATGGAGTGAGCGTTCTAATTCTTCTTCATTCTCCATCAATCTAATCAATCTTCGGTGTTCTGCAAGTGCACGTTTAACCAAATCGCTATTTCCTCCTAAAACTGGAAACACAAATTCCTCTTCATCGGAAAAGTGTTTTTTTAGGTGTTCGTTATAAAACCAACGAACATATTTAGAAATACGTTTTAATTCAATGTCTTTGGAGAGGCCTTTTCGAACTTTCCAACTCAACAATAATCCTTGATGATGCTCTCTGCTTAGGGGCTGAAGAGCAACATGCCTTTTTATTGGCTGTTTTGTGTTCATAGTAATTTGTTTGGGAGATTTAGGAATGTCTGCTCAACTTTTCTACAATTCTTGCGGCTTTGCTGCTAGAGTATACCCCGTAGCCATTTACTACAACTCCTTTGATGTTGTGATTTTTAGAGGAAACGGCATAGACTATCATAGAATCTCCGGGATCGTTCATTCCTTCGAACCGATACACCGCGTCTATTTCAAAATCTTTTTCTGAAAGCTGTATGTCGCTTTTTTTGCAGACAATGCAATCCTCCTCTTCCGAGATGGAAAAGTTGAAGGTATACCCTTGTTTTACTAAATCATTAACAGCTTCACTAACGGTTTCATAATCTTTGCGTTCCATGGGTTGTAGATTAGTTATAGAGTGCTAGTCACCCCAATTAGTCTTTTCATTATCAGTCCATAAGTTAGGAAAAAACTTCCGTTGTTGAAACTTTGGGTGCAAGTATTTTTTCCATTCCGAACCACCAGTAGCTGCTTTGTTTTCCCCTTTTTTATCTAAATAATGCTGAGCAGTTTCCAAATGCACCATTGGCCAAGCTACATTGTATAAATGATCGAATTCTCTTAGCTTTTCTTTCAGCTCATTTGATGGATTTTCTAATTCCATTAATCGATCTTGAATTGTTTTTCCTTGTTGCTTCTTAGCTAGGGAAATTAATCCGTCCAAGTATTTCTCTTCAAACTGTCTTAGAGTCAATGTCTTTTTACCAGTTTTTCGGTTCATTCCTGCATCTTTCCAGTAGATGTGCTCAAAATAATCTTCCACGGTAGGATTATCTCCAATACGTTTTTTACCTTCATCGTTGATTAGATTTTCTAATCTTGTGCAGTATAATTCGATGTGTCTAAATTGTACACTCTGAAACCCACTAGCAGGTGCCAATGTGGCTCTAAATGTATTGTAATCATCGTAATCCATTCCATCTTTCATAATGTCGAATGAATTGATTAGCATGCCAGTATATCGGTTTAATCGACTGAATTTAGAGAGTAAAAATTCTTCGGTGTAGATTTCCACTTCTAAAATTTGTTTGATTTCATGAACCATCAACTTTAGCATCAATTCCGTCACCTGATGGTACAAAATGAAAATTTCTTCGTCTTTAAAGTCAGTACGTGGTCGTTGTATAGAAAGCAAGGTTTCCACTTGGATGTAATCCCAATAATTGATAGGCTTAGCTTGTAATAATCCATTTAAATAGGTGTCTGGATTTTCGCCTAAATCTTGGTATTTTTTATTGATTGATTCGATGGTTTTTTCTTGACTCATGTTCTATTTTTTAAATAATCGGATTCCGAATATGGTTAGACAAATGACTTTAACTACTTCTAGTGCGATATAAAAGAAGTGCATAGATGAGGAAGGCACAGTTTCGCCTAGTATGATTAATTCTGCACGAACGTCTAAATCGGGCAGGAGAAAAATTGTTTGTAGTATTAAAATTGCAAAAGGGATGTAGAAGAAGCCTAAAGTTAAAGAAAGTAGCTTTCTATTGATTAAAAATTGGATCAATATCGCAAGAGAGAATACCCATTCTACTTTGTTCAATGCGCTAAAAACCAATCGACCAATTCCCAAACCGAGTGGTATTGTAATGCCAGGAGCTTGGAATTTAAGCCACGCCTCCATAAAGCTAATGGCGCAAACAAAGCCAATCCAAAGGAAATTAATACTGATGACCAACGGATATTTCGCTGTTATTCTCATGAAATAGGAGTTGCGCTATTGTTTTTGTAATACTCTATTTTGTAGTGAAACATTTCTGCCATTTTTCCTGCACGAAATTTTGCTTCATCAGCTTTTTTACCTGAGAATAATTCATCGATTGTTTCGGTAAATAGTTGAATCCACTGATTAAAGTGTTCTTTTCCAATTGGTAATTTTGCGTGTGGTGCAAATGGACTTCCATTATAGGTATGTTCTTCCAATAAAATGGTTTGCCAGAATCGGTACATTTTTTCTAAATGTTCTGGCCATCGATCTTGAATTCGTTCATCAAATAGGTGGCCTAATAATTCGTCTTTTCGGATTTTACCATAAAAAGTATCTACTAGCTTTTTGATATCATTAAGATCTAGAATTTCGCTTTGCATAAGTTGCTGTTTAATGTTTTAAAAATGACAATCCGGTATCTACTCCTTCAGCCATTTCTTTTAAATTGGTGTTTTTTAATAATCCTTCCAAGTCATCCCGAATTTTTTTGAATTGATCATGAACAGGACAGGGATGATTTTCATCACACTGTTTTAATCCCAAACCACAACCTGTAAAAAGCTTGTTGCCATCTATGGCTGTAACAATTTGTACCAATTGAATAGCATCCAATTCATCGGTTGAGATAAAAAACCCACCATGTGGGCCTTTGATGGAATGGATGACCTTGCTTTTAACTAATTGTTGCAATATTTTAGCTGTAAAAGCTGTTGGAGAGTCTATTTCCTCTGCTATTTCAACCAGCGATGCACGTTGTTTAAGTAGTGATTTAGATGCAATATATATAGCGGCTTTGATGCCGTATTCACATGCTTTTGAGAACATAGAAATATACTTTGACCCAAAGTTAATCAATCAAAAATAATTCGGACAATTTTATCCTTATTTATTTTTAGGACTAAAATGTGGAAGAGTCAAAATGTTGTAAAATCTATTACAACAAGAAACCGTTTATAGGCTGAAGTGGTTCAGGAATGTCATTATCTGCTATCATTTCTCGCATATCAATTTCAATACCTCGTGCAATAGAAGAAATGGGAACATCATTGTAAGTTCCTTCAAATGGATTTTCGGAGTAATCTCCAATTTTTTCCATCAAGAAATAAATCCAAATAAGCAGGGCAGAAATGAAAGGGGAGAAGTAGATGAAAAAGGTTTCTCCCATGCCATTAAAAATATCCAACATTGCCAATGGAATCAAGGCACAAAAAACCAATGTTAGCCAAAGCGCAGTAGAGGCATATTGTCGCGGAAAAGGAAAGTTTTTGATTCGCTCCGATTTTCCTTGATCGTCATAAAATGACATCACTAAATGGTGAAACTCCATGTGACGGAAATCTTCGAAATAATTTTGGTCTCTTAATTCTTGAAGGCGTTGTGCCTGAATAGCCATAATTTGAGTCGCGGTATTGGATTTGCCTTCAATGAGCTTCATTTCTATTGGAGATAAATATTGGGTCAATTCCTCATCCAATCTTGCGGTGTATTGTTCGCATACTGTTGGAATGAAGAGCTCTTTTATTCGCATATCTTTGTGTTCCCAATCACGACTCAATCTTAGCTGGTACCTCAAGGCCGTTAACCAAGCAATGTGACGATAAATAAGTTCTTTTTGAATGTCTTGAGCTCCTTCTCCTTGTACAAAAGAAACAGCAGTGGCTGCAAATGACCGACTGTTATTGACTATTCCTCCCCATATTTTTCTGGCTTCCCAAGTACGATCATAAGAACTGTTATTTTTAAATCCCAAGTAAAAAGCGACAGCTATACCAATTACACTAACGGGTTGCCATGGGAATGAAATATTGAAATTTACAAAATAGGCGATCAATGTGATGATAGAGGAATATATTAATCCATAAATAAATGGCTTTTTCGACCAATTAAAGGTCATAAAGAAGCTATAATTTCTTTTTGTATACATGGTTAATGAGTTTGATTCTTAATGCTTAATGATTCGTTGATAGTCAATCCCTTTATTGGTTACAATTTTAACAAGATAAATGCCATTTTGAAAATTATTTAATGAAATATTATCTTGAACTGTTTCCAAAAGTAATTGGCCGTTTGGGTGATAGATTAGAATTTTTTCCAATTGAATTGAAGGGTTCATTTGAATAGACAAAAATGATTTGGTTGGGTTTGGAAATACTTTTATTTGGCTCGCTAAATCGGTTTCATTTAAAGAGTTGGTGTTGCAAATGACTTTGTTTAGTCGTTGCCATATTTGATTGCAAAACATAGATGGAACAGAAAAGGCTGAGCCTGAGGAAGGATTGCCCATTCTCACCATCACCAAACCATTACTTTTTGAAATACTCAAAATTTGTCCGTTCTTGCCCAAAGCGGCAATCATATCCGTTGGGGCATCAGGAGCAAAAGAACCTGGAAAATTAAATTGAGTAGAGGGGAGTTTAAAGCTTGACTTTCCATTTAGCCACCACAAGTATCCATATGATGGATTTATTTGCTGAGAGGTATTAATCATATTGTTGTAATATGTTTGATCAGTTAGCACTGAATCGCCATTCCAAACGCCATTGGCTTGAATTAATAACCCAAAACGAGCCATTGAGCGAGGTTTACTAAAGAATACGTTGTTGAATCCTATTCTAAACCACAAGCCTTGCATTCCTGTCTTAAAAAAGAGACGAGTGTTTGTAAATGACTGATAAGTAGAATTACTTGCTTGCTCGACAACATTTTCCAAAAGGGTATAGGGTGCATTATGGTAGGCCCAACGCGTTCCTGCGTCTGCCAAATAGTTTAGACAAGTATCTATGGTACAGTCTACGTCTCCAGTTCCATCATCCAATCCAGAGGTCATTGTAAGCTGATTCCAAATACTAATTTTTCCTTCCTGTGCTGGTGTGCAGTTGGTCCAGCCTTTTCCAAGGTAGTTCGATGAACTATCGGAAATAGAGAGTAGATTTTCTTGTTGTGCAATGCCTGTTAAAACTGCTGTAACAGATTTTCCTGCTGATGCCCAATACCAAGCACTATCTACTGAAAAGGTTCCAAAGTATTTTTCCAAAACTATTTTACCATCTTTTAAAACGATAAATGCTTTTGTATTTTCATCGTCAAGAAATTGATATAAACTATCTATTTCGTTGACACACCAACCTAATGACTGTGGAGAAATAGTGTCCCAGGTGGCTGATTGAAATTTACTAGGAAAATATATAGATTGAGAAAATATAGTGGATTGAAAAAAAAGGGAAAGTATAAAAATGAAGAATCTATTTTTCATTGTGCTCTCTTAGTTGAAATAATTGCTTCATAAAAATACACAAAAGGTGATTGTTATTCTTTCTTTCTGTTAGGTCGAGTGTGAGTTTTCAGAATCCTTGACTTTTCTTTCCTAACTTCAGGTTCTTTGCGATGTCCCCAAATTTTGTCTCGCGCATGTTTGCCACTTTCTTTCAAATCGACAATCGGGAAAGGATAGTCCACTCCTAAGGTCACACCACAAAAAGTTTGATCGATTGTGGTCATTAACCAGGGCTCATGGATAAACTGTTCCGGTACATTTTCTAGTTCAGGAATCCATTTTTTGATAAATACACCTTTTGGGTCATGGTCTTGCGATTGCTTGATTGGATTATATATTCGAACGGTATTGATGCCTGTGGTTCCCGCTTGCATTTGAAATTGAGGGTAGTGGATCCCCGGTTCATAGTCCAAAAACTGTTGTGCTAAATAGTAAGCTCCATCTCTCCAATCTTGGTCTAAATGATGGCACAACAAAGAAACAACCATGGCACGCATTCTAAAATTGATCCAACCTGTTTCGGCCACACATCGCATACACGCATCCACTAAAGGATAACCTGTATGCCCTGTTTCCCATGCTTTAATGAAAGTGTCATTCTTGTTGTGTTCTAAAAGTTCATACCCTTTGTTGATGCATTTCGTTTCATAACTGCATTCCACTTCAAATTTTTGAATGAAATGACAATGCCATTTTAAGCGAGTGATAAAGTTGCCAAAGGCACGTTTATTTGTTTCATAATTTGGGTGAAAACGAACATAATGCAGGGCTTGTTTGATGGATAAATTCCCCCAAGCCAAATAAGGAGAAATTCGACCACATGCTGTTCTGCTTTCCGTTGGTTTTGAGATGTGTCTACTGTAATTCTTTCCTCGGTTTTTTGCAAAAGAGGTTAGATATCTCCATGCATTAATTTCACCTGCAGGTTGCCATTTTTGATCATAATTTGAAAGGGTATTGATGAAATCTTCAGGAAGTGGGAAGTGATTGAAATGAATGGTATTAATAGCTATGGTAAATCTGTTTTGTAACGTTGCTTTACTCATGGTATCGAACCAACTTTTATCCCAATTTATTCTATTTTTAATGCCGCGTACAATTCCGTCTCGCTGAAATTCTTTCCAGGTTACAGCATGTTGATCAAATAGTCTTTTGACAGCCTTGTCTCTTTTCCAAGTTAAGAGAATCCCGCTTTCTTGATAGCTGTATACCTTATTTATTTGAAACGTATCGATTAGGGCTTTAAATACTTCGACAGCATTCCCATATTGCACTGAGATTTGCTTTTTATACCGAGCCAACGCGTTATTCATCGATTGCAAGGAGTGATAAATAAACTGCAGGTGGCGAATTGAGGTGTCGGGATAACTGATGAATTCTGGTTCAAAACAATAGAGAATAAGGTAAGGAGCACCTATTTCTTCGGCTACAAATAAGGGAGCATGATCTTGAGTCCGAAGGTCTCTTTTCAGCCATACAATATTTATCGTCGGTTTTTCTGTTGTTTTCACTCGAAAGAGACAGTTAAGTCTCTATTTTGTTTCACAGGACATTTACTTTCGATCAAGAAAATCCTGATACGTTAGTTGAGTGAGTGCTTTCCCTAATTCAGTTAGTTCATTTATTTTTTGTCCACGTTTGATCACGTTTCTTTTATGGTGGTAATCATAAACGACCACACCATCTTTACTAACCACTCCAAAGCCTTTGTTGTAAACGTAATGCGCATAGTGTTTGTCAGACTGTACAAATAAATTATTTCCCCAAACAAAATCACTATTATCTCCACCAATTAGCGGAAGTAAAGAAAAAGCAAAGTCGGTGTGAGTGGCGATATTTGAAACAATGGTATCTTTTTGAGCCAAGGCACCACCCAACCACAACATAGGAATGTGAAATTTACTTGGGGAGTGGAAAAACTCTTTTTTAGCAGGTAAAGCATGACCATGATCCGCCATGATCACAATCAGTGTGTTTTCCCACCATGGCTGCTTTTTAGCTTCTGAAATAAAATTACCGATCACTTCATCGGTGTAATGGTGCGCGCTTCTGAAGAGGTTAGCATCTGAATCTTTCCCAAAGGCATATTCTCCAGGAAATTCAAAAGGTTCGTGACTCGAAAGGGTAAATAAAGTCTTAAAGAATGGAGTTTTTTGCTCCTTGTTGATGTCCACTAAAAATCGCTCTAATAATACATGGTCATGCACTCCCCATTTGGAGTTCCAATCTTCTTCTCTAAAGTTTTCACCAGAAACAAAATCAGTAATACCGCCATTTCTGAGGTAAGTATTCATGTTCCCAAAATTTAAGTCACCACCGTAATAATACGCATTGTGGTAGCCAATTTTGGCCATCTTTTGAGTTAAGAATGGCAGCGAACTCGCCTTGTTAGTATTTTTGATAATACTCTGATCGGGTTGGGGTGGATAGCCACTTAAGACAGAAATTAATCCCTTGTCGCTGCGGTCGCCATTGGAATAAAATTGATCAAAAAAGATTCCTTCATGGATCAATTCATTTAAATGAGGAGTTACATCTCTTTCTCCACCTAAGGGAGCCACTACTTTGGCTGTTAGGCTTTCCCAAAGGATCAAAATTACATTCGGTTGAGCGTTGTTTAGCAACTTCAAACTGTCGTTGGACAATGAAATTTTTAACGGATTTCTGACATCATTTATGATGGAAACGGCTTTTTGCTCTTCCATTTCATTGAATGGGTTATCAGAACTATAAGCCTTATAACTTAAAGCGTTTATAAAACTCCAAGTAAAATTTACAGCAGCATGATTGGCATACATTTTATCGGAGAAATAGACATTGCTTTGGTTGACAGGAATGGTTTGTAAACCACCTCTTCCTGCAATGCCTATTGGAATAATACACAGTAAAATAATCGGCGCATTCCAATATTTTAAAGGTTTGAATTGACTTATTTTCTGACTAAAAAAACGATTAAAAAGGTAACACAATAGCAGGGAAAATCCAATCCAGAAGGCAATACTTCCGATCAAAACTAACGTCGGAACAGACGCAAACATTTCACGAGGTGTGTTGAGATACATCAGTGGAGTAGTGTCCAACCGCATTCCCCAAGAACGGTATAAACCAATGTCAAATAGGAATAAGATGTTGACTACAAAAATGATAATGTAGGTGTACCAATTAATGATAGCTCTCGTAATTTTATTTTTCAACCATATTGAAACTGTAATAATTACAAGTGGGAGTAACGTAAAATAGCTAGCAGCAGATAAATCCAAACGCAGTCCTTTGAATGGAATCATCCAAAAAGTAGATGCATCTAATTCTGAAGTAAAATCAGCATGGTAGGCCAAAAAGATGAACCGAACAAAAACAAAATAAAGTACAAAAAATAGGTAGTAATTTAAATTGAAAAAGATACGATCGATTAAAGGCCTCATTTATTGATGAAATTTATCCACAAAATTAGCCTTATTTTCAAGAATAGGTTAATTTAATTGAAGTTCATCCACTTTTTCTATGCTGATTTTGTCTGCTATACTGTCCCAAAGTGCAATTCTTTTCTTTAAAGCTGCTGTGGCAATCTGCGTAGCTTCTTCCCATTTTTTGTCATCATCACCACACAATTCTGCTACCATTTGCAGTGATAGCGGACCATGCTCATCTCCATCAATTTCTATGTGTCTTTTGAGGTAATAGGATAATTTATTAAATGAGCGGCTGTCATCATTTTTCTCTGCATTTTTGACGATTTCTATAAAAATATCAGGGATAATGTCTTCTCTGCCAAAAGTAAATACTGAAGCAATTAAATGGGGTTGATTGGTGTCAATCGTTTCAAAAGTGAATGCCACAAAATCTTGAACAGCCTTTGATGAATCAATCATCTTTAGTGCTTCAATAACTGGAGTTCTTACCGCAATCAAATCAATAAAAGTAAGGATAGGGTTGGTGCATGCCTGAATTTGTTTCATGGCATCAATGTACATTTCAAAATGACTTTTTGGTTCGTTTAATTCATTGACATCACTTTCCTCACCAAATACAATCTCATTGATGAATCTCGACAGCGTTGGATTTTGAGCAGGAACCCAAGGCAAGGTTACTGTCGTCAATTTAATTTGGAGGGCTTTCAAAAGCGACATAAAATCCCAAACTGCGAACACATGTGTCTCCATGAAAAGTTGAATGTCATCAATTGTATTCAATTGATTGTAAATGCGGTGGTTTGTCAGTTCTTTTCTCAGTGGAAGAATTTCTTGCTCGATGGCAGTAATGCGAGAATGAATCATTTTTTTATGCTATTTACGGTATTATTTTCAGATCAGTTTTTGATATAAAAAAAACACCAAATTAAAGAAGTTGTTTTCACAATTCTTTTAATTTAGTGTATTATTAAATGATAAAAAGAAGGATTTACTCTCCTGATCCTAAGTTGTATATTTCTTGTATTTCATGTAATTTTTCAGCAAAATTAATTTTTAAGTCAATCAACTTTCCACTTTGAACATCAAAGACCCAACCGTGAACCAATGGGTAACCACCTTTCAAATATGTTTTTTGAACCACAGCTGTTTTTATCACATTAATGCATTGTTCTTCTACGTTCAATTCGACCAATCGATTGTATCTTTCATTTTCATCAGTGATCGCATTTAGCTCATCCTTATGCAAACGATAGACATCTCTAATGTTACGTAACCAAGGATTTAAGATTCCTAAATCTTTCGACTGCATCGCTGCTTTAACACCTCCACAAAAATAATGACCACACACTACAATGTGTTTTACTTCTAACGTACCAACTGCATAATCGATTACACTCATGGCGTTTAGGTCAGTATTGGCAATCACATTCGCAATATTTCGATGAACAAAAACTTCACCGGCTTCTACACCCATTAATTCTTCAGCAGTTACACGGCTGTCACTACATCCAATGTATAAGAAGTTTGGGTTTTGTCCTTCTGCTAGTTTTTTAAAAAAGTCAGCGTTTGTGGCTTTTTTTCCTTCAATCCATTTTTGATTGTTTTCAAATATTTCGTCGTACGTTGTCATCTATTTATATATTAAAAGTGTTGTCTGTTAGTTGTTCGGATAAAGACCAAAGTTGTTTGGCTACTTCCATATCATTAGCAAGTTCAGTGCTTTTTGCCTGCCCAGGTTTGCCTTTCATTTCGTTGAATCCGGATGGCCCAATGTAGTCTCCACCAGAAATGGCATCATGTAATGCAGCTATAATAATTGGTTGAGCAGCTTTCTCAGGTGAATGAGAAAATAAAGGCTCGAATATTGGCGAAATGATTTTTACCCAAGTTGGTAAAAATTGAAATAAATTAGTGGCTGAAACTCCTGGGTGGGCTGCAACTGATTTTACTGTACTATTGTTTTGTTTTAGTCTGCGGTCTAATTCCTTTGAAAAAATAAGACAAGCTAATTTGCTTTGAGAATAAGCTGCAACTTTGTTGTATTTTCCTTTACTATTGATGTTGTCAAAATCTATTTTTCCTGATTTGTGGGCAATTGAACTCAACGAAACCACCCTCGAATTGGGAGTGCTCTTTAGTTTATCCATCAATAGATTAGTCAATAAAAAATGGCTAAAATAATTCACGCCCATTTGGCTCTCAAAACCATCTTCAGTCAATGAAAATGGGGGAATCATAATTCCAGCATTATTGACCAAAATATCCAATTTGTCGTATTTGGAATTGAAACTATCTACAAAATTTTGAACTGAATCCAATGAGCTTAGGTCCAACTTAATAATGGATAGCTTGGCGTTAGGTAACTTCTTTTTTATCGCTTGCATCGCCGTATTGGCTTTGTCCAAATTCCGACAAGCCATTACCACTTCGATTTCTTTTGATACAAAAAATTTGGTAGTCTCAAATCCAAGGCCATCATTCGCTCCAGTTACTATTGCTAACTTTCCACTTTGATTTTTGATGTCCTTTAAATTGTAACTAACCATTGGTCAAATTATTTTGTTAACGAAGTTAATGTTTATTGGTGGTTGGGTACTCTTTTTTTATCAGCAACGAATCAGATTGTTAAATAAAAAGAATAGGGAAGTATTTACTTTTCTTTCATTCAATAATTTAAATGTGTGATTGTTATCAATTAGATCTTGTTAAAAAAAGCAAAAAACACAAACTTACTTACAAGTGTAATAGTATTACTATTAAGTTTGCAACTTAAACTATTTGAATGGATCGTTTTTTATCAAAATTAGAAATCAAAGTAAACGATAAACTGTATATCAAATATCCGGATTCTAGCGAGTTAGGTAAACGAATTATTGGTGGCGGCGTAGAATTAATTGATGAAATTGGTTTTGATGCATTTACTTTTAGGAAATTAGCGACACATATTAACTCCACTGAAGCATCTGTTTATCGATACTTTGAAAGCAAACATAAATTATTGTTGTACTTTTCTTCTTGGTATTGGGGCTGGATGGAGTATCGATTGGTATTTGCTACGACCAATGTTAATTCTGCTAAAGAAAGACTGGAACGATCTATTTCACTCATTACTGAACAAGTTTTAGACAATAACGCTTATATAGATATTAATTTAGTTAAATTGAATCGTATTGTGATTAGTGAATCATCTAAAGCTTATTTAACAAAGGAAGTAGACATTGATAATAAAGAAGGAGCTTATTCTGATTACAAGCAATTTGTGGAACGGATAAGCGATATAATTTTAGAGATTAATCCAAAGTATAAATATCCACATATGTTAATATCAACAGTCATTGAAGGTGCACATCACCAGCATTATTTTGCTGAGCATTTGCCGAGGTTAACGGATGTGATTAAAGGAGAAGATGCCATATCTGCTTTTTACACCGATATGGTTTTAAAAACAATAATGGATTCACGTAAAGTAAAGTAATCAGAACAATGGAGAAAGAGACGACCACCTTAACAGCAACTCAACGGTTTTGGAGACTTTTGAAGCCCGACCAAAAAGAAATTCGAAACGTTTACGTGTATTCGATTTTTAATGGATTGATCAATTTATCATTGCCATTAGGAATACAAGCCATCATCAATTTAATTCAGGGAGGATTGGTGAGTACCTCATGGATTGTATTGGTTTTCTTTGTGGTTGCCGGAATTGGATTTTCAGGAATACTACAAATTTATCAATTGAGAATTACGGAAAGTATTCAGCAGAAAATATTTGCACGAGCTGCATTTGAATTTGCCTATCGAATTCCGAAGATCAAAATGGAGCGGTTGTATCAACACTATGCGCCTGAATTAATGAACCGTTTTTTTGACATTATGTCGGTTCAAAAAGGACTTTCGAAAATTCTAATTGATTTTTCATCTGCCGCCTTACAAGTCATTTTTGGTTTGATTCTGCTTTCATTTTACCATCCGTTCTTTATCCTTTTTAGTTTTGTTTTGGTGGTTTTGGTGTTCGTTATCTTTCGATATACCTCAGTTCGAGGATTGAAAACAAGTATAAAAGAATCGAAGCATAAATACGAATTAGCCCATTGGTTAGAAGAGGTTGCTCGCACGGCCACTAGTTTTAAATTAGCCGGAGATTCCAACTTGCCATTAGAAAAAGTGGATG
This sequence comes from Acidiluteibacter sp., assembly GCF_055129545.1. Lineage (NCBI taxonomy): Bacteria > Pseudomonadati > Bacteroidota > Flavobacteriia > Flavobacteriales > Cryomorphaceae > Acidiluteibacter > Acidiluteibacter sp. The sequence continues at coordinate 91,904 of NZ_JBSRUB010000003.1, forward strand.
GTCATGTGGGACGTTACATCGAGGCACGCCAAAGTCATTTCAAAATATTGGTGCAGCAGTTCTCTATGATGGTGCTTTTTAAAGTGCTTGTAGCTACAGGATTATTAATTATTGGAGGGTTGTTAGTAATTGAACAAAGTATGAATATTGGTCAATTTGTAGCTGCTGAAATCATTATTTTGTTGGTAATTAATTCTGTAGAGAAATTGGTCTTGAGTTTGGAAACCATTTATGATGTACTGACTTCATTGGAGAAAGTAGGCGAAGTAACAGACTTAACATTGGATGAGAACGAGGGTATCGACTTGTGCAAAGAATCCTCAGGAAAAGGGTTGGAAGTAGTTTTGGATAAAATTGATTTTGCTTATCCAGGATACAATAAAAATACCATTGAAGAATTGTCGTTAACAATAGCAAAAGGCGAAAATCTGATGATAGCAGGGCAAAATGGTTCAGGGAAAAGTACACTACTGAACTTAATCTCTGGTTTATTCGATGTTCAAAAAGGGACCATCACTTATGGCGGATTTGCTAAAAATAACTTGCAGATGAATTCTCTGCGTACAGAGATAGGTGGATACCTTAGCCACGAGCAGCTTTTTGAAGGTACCGTAACCGAGAATATTTCTGTTGGTCGTTCTAGTGTTCCATTTGAAAATGTGAAATGGGCAGCTCAGCAATTGGGATTGTCTGACTTTATAAAGACCTTACCAAAAGGATTCGATAGCCCATTGGATCCTTTTGGGAAAAAGCTACCTAGGAGTGTGGTTAGCCGAATCTTACTAGCAAGAAGTATTGCCTCTAAACCGAAATTGCTGCTTTTGGAAAATGCTTTTGAAAGTATTGATGAAAAAGATGTCATAAAGATTATTGATTTCTTAACAGATAAAAGCAACAATTGGACAATGGTTTCCATTTCTTCCAACCGACATTTGGCAGAAAGATGCGACAAAATAGTCTTTATGGACAATGGCTCTATTTTAAAATATGGAACCTACAATGAAATGAAAGAAGTCATCAACTTTATAAACTTATAATATGCTGAATATATCTTCAAATAGTTCTGTTCGAAAACTGAAGAACGGCAATTATCCTTCATTAGAGAAAGTTGAGCGAATGGAATCGAGTAGGAGGTTAATCCGGGTAATCACCGGCCTTTCTATCGCATTGTTTCTATTTTTCTTTTTGCCGTGGACGCAAAATATTCGATCTAAAGGGAATATAACTACTTTAAAACCCAATCAACGACAACAATCTATCCATTCCATTATTCCTGGTCGGATTGAAAAATGGTTCGTGCAAGAAGGAGATAATGTAAAGAAAGGGGACACCATTTTATACCTGACCGAAGTGAAGGATGATTATTTAGATCCAAACTTATTGGTGAACACCGAGCAGCAATTAAAAGCCAAAGAAATGTCGGTGAACTCCTACATGGAAAAAGTGAAAGCATTAGATATTCAGATTGATGCACTCTCTCAAACGGGTAGATTAAAGTTGCAACAAGCAGAGAATAAACTCAAGCAAGCGTATTTGAAAATCAAAAGCGACAGCATGGATTATCAAGCTGCAAAAATCAATTATCAAGTTGCTGAGGAACAGTTTGAACGAATGCAAAAACTGTATAATGATGGATTGAAATCTTTAACAGACCTTGAAAAACGAAAGTTGACACTCCAGAAATCGCAGGCTGAATTGATTTCTTATGAAAATAAATTATTGACGAGTAGAAACGAAGTGTTAAATGCTAAAGTGGAGTTAACTTCTATAAAATCGCAATACCGAGATGAAGTAGCCAAATCGGAATCACAGAAATACACTGCCTTGTCCAATATGTATGATGCAGAAGCCGTGGTAACTAAGTTGCAAAATCAATACATGAATTATTCCGTTCGCTCTGGTTTGTATTATGTTACAGCACCGCAAGATGGATACATTATCAGAACCGTCCAATCAGGTATTGGAGAAACCATAAAAGAAGGAGAGGAGATCTTGACGATTATGCCAGCGGAATACGATTTAGCGATTGCCATGTATGTGCAGCCGATTGACATTCCATTATTAGAAGTTGGTCAGCATGTTCGTGCTCAATTTGACGGTTGGCCTGCCATTGTATTTTCGGGTTGGCCCAGTGCAAGTTATGGCACCTATGGTGGAACTGTATATGCGATAGATAACTACATTAGTCCAAATGGAATGTACCGTGTTTTGGTAGCCCCGGATACTAGTGATGTTTCTTGGCCAAAAGCGCTGAGAGTTGGAGCAGGAGCTAGCAGTATGTTACTCTTAAAAGATGTTCCAATCTGGTACGAACTATGGCGAAAAATTAATGGATTTCCTCCTGATTATTATAAAATTAATAACAACGGAAACAAAGAAAAAAGTGCGACAACCGATGAAAAGTAGAATCATTTATAGTTTGTTTTTGATAATGGTTGTTTTCCAACTAAATGCGCAAGAAAGCATCGGGAAAGTCATGTCGTTTGATCAATACATGGATATTGTAAAAACACATCATCCCATTGCTAAGCAAGCGAATTTAAAAATTCAACAAGGAGAGGCGAGCTTGCAGCAGGCTAGAGGCGGGTTTGATCCAAAATTATTTAATGATGTGAGCCAGAAATATTTCAACGATAAAAACTACTATAGTCTGATTGATGCTGGTGTAAAAATCCCCACATGGTTTGGTATAGAAGTAAAAGGTGGATACGAGCAGAATCAAGGAAACTATTTGAATCCTGAAAACAATACACCCAATAACGGTTTGTGGTATGCAGGAGTAAGCTTACCCATTGGAGCTGGTTTATTCATAGACGACCGAAGAGCAGAGTTGCGAAAAGCACAACTGTATCAGGAAATGACAGCTGCAGAGCGACAATTATTGGTAAATGAGTTGCTGTATCAATCTGGTAAAGCCTATTGGGATTGGTTTGAGTCGTTTAATGTATATCGGGTTTATCAAGAAGCGGTAGAATTGGCAAATGTGCGCTATCAGGGAGTGAAGCAAAATGCGAGTTTAGGTGATCAGCCTGCTATGGACACTGTTGAAGCCGGAATTCAGTTGCAAAATAGGCAAATAGCCCTTCGTCAATCGCAATTGGAGTATGATAATGCAGCAGCTTATTTAATGGTATTTTTATGGGCCGATGGAACGATTCCTTTGGAGTTGGAAGAAAATACACAACCAGAAGTCAATGAGAATATTCTAGGAAAATCGGTTGATCCATTTTATTTGTCTCAGCGGGATACCTTAGTGATGCAACATCCAAAATTGAAGCAATATCAATTGAAGATGGATCAAATTGCGATCGATCAGCGTTTGAAACGAGAACAATTAAAACCGACTTTAAATTTGAAATACAATGCCTTGAGTGAAGCGATTAACGATTCTCCATTTGAGCAATACAACTCCAATAATTACAATTGGGGATTGGAGTTTTCAATGCCCATATTGCTTAGAAAGGAGCGTGGAGCCTTGCGATTGGCCAATTACAAAATGCAAGAGGCCGAATTGGATTTTAGCAACCAAACAGCTGAGATTTTATATAAAATCAACGCCTCACTAAACGAATGGGAAGCCACCAAAGAACAATTGGACATCTATACCCAAACAGTCATCGATTACAACCGTTTATTGACTGGAGAACGCCAATTGTTTAATGCAGGAGAAAGCTCACTCTTCATGGTAAACTCCAGAGAAGTGGGCTTTATTGGGGCGCAAATCAAGCAAATTGAAATTCTGACCAAGAACCACAAAGCACGGTTGAAAACCACCTATTCTTTTGGACTTTTGGGAGAAGAGTAGAGTTGTTCTACTCTAGATTTCAACGCCTGATTCATGGCTTCAAACCCGGTTTTTGTTTTAGTCAATAATTGACTTTTGAATATTGGTACTAACCATCCAGAAAAATACTCTGAGTGAATAAATTTCGTTTGGGTTTCACTGATTTTAATCAATTCAAATTGATGTTTTCCATCGAATAAACCATTTACAAGTAATTTCCCGATCCATTCAAATTGGGTTGGAGGCTGATTCTGTAAAATCAACGGTTCAAACTTCATTCCTTGAACGTTAATCTTTAAGTGATTCTTTTGTTTTGGATGTGCTGAAATGCTTTGTATAAAAGGATTCCATTCTGGATATTGCTTCCAATCCATTAATACTTTCCAAATCGCTTCTGCTGCGCTATCAATGGTAATCTCTGTTTGAATGGCTAACGTTGGTTTCATCTTTTTTTTTGACAAAAGTAGTCGGCCAAAAAATCAATCGGCTTGACATTTGTCAAGAAATTACCCTTTTGGAAAACGATCTTTCCAACGCTTGTGGCTCCATAACCACATAAAAGGCTCTGCTTTTAATGCTTCCTCCAAATGCTTTGCATAATCCGTAATCACATCGTAATTGTCTTTCGGAATGTCTTTATCGGTGATCAACTGAAATTCAATTTCGTAATACCCTCTTTTAATTCGTGTAAACGCAGGAAAAATAACCACATGCTTTCCTTTACTCGCTATACGGTCAGCACCGACTAAAAAAGCAGTCTCTACACCGAAAAATGAAATCCAATGTTTGGCACTTTTGTTTCGTGGACGCTGATCACCGATGATAATGTTCATTGTTTTGATGTTCTCTTGATCAAGCTTTGTAATGGTTCGATATCCTTTATCAGAAGGGATACACATGACACCAAATCGACTGCGAATTAACTGCATCAATCCATCAAAGTATTTATTACTTAATGGCTGGTAGAAAGAAGTGACTTGATGAGGGACAAATTTGGGTAAAAATGCCAACCATTCCCAATTTCCTTGATGTGCAGTGTATAGCGTGATGCTTTTTCCCTCTTCAAAGTATTTCTGAATCAACTCCGGATTTTTTACTTTCAGATGTTTGCGAATGGCTGCCTCACTAATGGTCAGGTTTTTTAGCGACTCGATCATCATGGTGCAAAAGTGCCTTAAAAATTGTTTTCCAATATGTTGTACTTCTTTTGGCGTCTTTTCTGGGAAAGCGATGTGGAGATTTTCTTCAATCACTTTTTTACGGTAACCGGCGATGTAATACAATACAAAAAAAGCAAAATCAGCAAACCAATACAATATGAAAAGTGGGAGTAGAGAGAGGAAATAAAATGGGGCGTATTTTATTTTGTAATGCATTGAGGAGATTGTCTTTTTTTAACGAGCGTAAAATTAACTAATCTCTTCCAATATAAGCTAAAATGGACTTAATCAAAATCCTTCATTTTGCTCCTTACTCGACTTAAAGTTTCAGGACTCATGCCTAGCATTGATGCCAGATAAGTTAAAGGAACTTGGTTAATAAGGGCTCTATTGTGTTTAAACAAAAAACGATACCGTTCAGAAGCGGTCTGAGAAATAAAAGAAAAGACCCGATCTTCAATATGAATAAAACAACTAGAAATGAATCGTTTTTCGATTTCTGCCCAGTTTTCAATCAGCTGAGAAAGTGATTGATACTGTTTTTGGCTAATGGTAAATACCGTTACATTGGTGAGGCACTGGATGTTCCATCGAGCGGGTTGCTGAAATATAAATCCTGATAAATCAGTAATTAACTCTGATGGAGAGGAAATCCATTGGGTGGCTTCTTTGTTTTCAGTAATTGCATAAACTCTCAGAAATCCATCCATTATAATACTCAAATGGGGATGCCGATCTCCGATTTTGGTATGAAAAGTACCTTTCGGCAATTCTTGAAATTTAAATAAGTGAATAATCCGTTGAGCTTCTTCTGCAGTTATTCCCCAGCTCGATATCAGGAGTTCTTTTAGTTTGTCAACCATTTGATTACAGATTTATTGAATACCATACACAGTCTTCCAAAGCTGGGTATTCTTTTAACACATCAAACTTAAAGTTTCTTTCGTAATGCATTCCGATTTTCTTCATTACGTTTATGGAGTTAATATTGGAAGCAGGGGCAATGGAAATGATTTCCGTTAGTTGGAGTTCGTTCTTCGCAAACGCTAGTATTCGTTTAGCACCTTCAGTGGCGAAGCCTTTATTCCAAAACTCAGGATCCAAACGCCAACCAATATCAACAAATATTCCCGTTTGATCTGCGAATTGCTTTTCTGCAAGGCCAATAAAACCTATGAATTTTCCGCTTTTGATTTCATCCACTGCAAAATAACAGAACCCCAAACGGTTGTACATTTTATCCATTCGTTCAATAAATTCTTGACTTTCTGATTCAGTGAGTGTTTTAGGAAAATGACGCATCACTTCTTCATCCTGATTCATTCTTGAAAACAGGGCTAGATCATCAGAGTTCCATATTCGGAATCCTAAACGCTCGGATTGGAAAAGGTAGGTGGTGGTCATGGATAGGAAGTAAAAGGCTATTTCAAAACTTAATTTTTGAAATGGTTTTAGCTATTATTTTTCCTTTTGAAGGTAAATCGTTTAGCTCATTATTGTATGCTTGGTTTAATAATTTTTTAACAGCGTCATTTCTATAATCGTTAGGAGCATAAACAGGCAGGTGACGAATGAGTTTTCCTGTACCTTCAAGTAATTGATTAGGATCATCTAGTAAAGTACCTTTATTAAATCCTAAATTCATATGATTGGTGTAAATGTTTATCATACAGTACGAATCTCCCAATTTATCAGAAACTGAATAAACAGAACTTAATGCATGTGTATAGTACAAAATCTCAGTTGTGTTTGGAAACTGCTCCAAAATGTAAGACCTTAAATCAATATACAACTGAATCAATGAAGGCGCTTTTTTGTTAAGTAAGTGCTCAAAATCGGGGTGGATCACTGGTATCATGGTTAACAATTTTTGTATTTATCATGCAGTCCAACTCCGTTGAGAATCATTGGAATTATTTTCTCCAATCGGCTCAATTTGGTGGCTTCTCGTTTGGCAGATTCAATGTGTTCAGCATATTCTTTTTGCTTGCCTGGAGATAGTTTATCAAAAGCAATTTGCAGTTGCTTATCTGTTTTTAAAGCTTCTTGTAGTTCAGCAGGAATAACCTGTACTTTTGCTTTTTTAGATGGCTTTAGTTCTTTGCCGTCTTTTTGATTTTGAATGGCTTCGTGAAAATATTCTAATAGAATAGAAGTGTCCATTTCTTCAATGGACTGAAATCGAATTTGACGCAAAGATTTGGTGACACCTTCTTGTGCATTGACCAATAATTGATGAGAATCAGTAAGAAATACGCCTTGAAAGAACCAAATGCCCACATAGCTTTTAAAAGCAGCCATGCCAAGAACATTCTTTCCATCAATAGTGTAAACCGGAGCTCCCCATTTGATGGTTTCTACCAATTCAGTTTGGCCAATAATTTCCCTCAAGAAAATCAACTCTTTTTCCCATCCTTTTTTCTTTTGGATGTATGCATCTACTTTATCCATTGGATAAAAATACAAAATTTCGGGAAGTGGGAGAAAAGTGTTTTTTTACCTTGTTTTGTTGTTGCTACTTACTTCAAGGTTTTCATATACTACCATTTACTAAAAAAACGCCAGACTTCTTCCGCACCATTAAACCCTGACTTATCAAAAGATGAAACTTTTGGGCTTTTGTCCCCTGGGTATGCATGGCCATGGCCTGAAATAGTATAAAGCCATGTCTCATAATCCTTATTTCCATCTTTATAATAGATTGAAAATGTAGTTGAGTTAAATTGAATAGAATCAGAAGTTTGGCATTGATTAAATGCCGCATAGTAATCTGCTAACTCGACAATGGATGGACCATCCAATTCACCATCAATACTTATGACTTCATCTTTATCTCCATGAATAAGGAATACTGGAATTGGTTTTTTAGGCTTTTTAGCCGACCATACCTTACCAGATACAAACCCGGATACTGGAGCAACAGCTTTAAACACATCGTTTCCATCAAGAGCTAGTCGATTTGACATTGCTCCACCCATGGAAAAACCTGTCGCAAAAGTTCTTTCTTTGCTTAGCGAATGTTCCTTTTGCAAAGATTTAGCCAATGAGGTTAAAAATCCAACATCTATAGAATTAATGGAAAGGACATCCCATGTAAAATTTACACCTTGTGGATAACATACTGCGAATTTAGCAGTGTCTGCAATTTCGTTAAACCCTAACTCAACGTAATACCTCTCTGCAACTTCTCCATATCCATGCATAACAAATACTAATGGAGCATTTTTAGGCAAACTATCTGGCTTGTAGAGTAAATATTCTCGTTGCACTCCTTTGTAATTATATACAATAGCATTTTTGCCTGCAGAGGCATAAATGTATTTAAGAAATTCAGCGTACGGGTCTTCTTCTTTTTTGCAGCTTGTGGTAAAAAGTAGACCTATTAGAATGATTGATGCAGCGCTTTTACCTTTCATACTAGTTAAATTAAATGAGGACGATTCTATTTATTTAATTAAATATAAAAGTCTTGCGTTTGAGCAGATGGAGACTGAAATACTCCATTTTTTGTGTCAGTTTGTAATTGGTTAAAAATACAAAATTCCATCAAGTGGGATTTTAAAAACATTTGGGATTACGGTTTTTATTTAGCACTATTTTGTACAGCAAAAAGTGATATCAATGTTCTCTATAAACACTTCCGTTCTGGATTAAAATTTCAGATGGCACATAGATGGACAATTTTGTATGACTTCGACTAAATACTGAGCGACAGCCGAAATAAAAGTGGCAATAGCCAAGGCAGGTAAAAAGGAAGAACTATGTAGATTCTTTAATCTAAAAAAAGACATTAAAATCCTAATTTTAGATCATGTCCAAAGATTTTCGATTTTATGTATATATCTTAAAGTGTGCAGATGGCTCATACTATACAGGTGTAACCAATAATATTGAATTGCGGGTTAAGCAGCATAATATGGGAATAAATCCTAATTCTTACACTTTTTCTAGGCGACCAGTAGAGTTGGTTTTTATGAATGAATTTAAATACATCGATCAAGCTATTGCATTCGAAAAAAAAGTAAAAGGCTGGAGTCGGAAAAAGAAAGAAGCAATCATCAATGATAACTGGGAGGATTTGAAAGCACTTTCTATTTGTAGGAATGAGACAAGTCATTTAAATAAGGAGAAGGAATAAAATTGTCTTATTCTGCTGTGGGCTCAATGTTATAATTTTGTATGACTTCGACTCCGCTCAGCCTGACAAAATTTGTCATCCTGAGCAGAATGTTAATAATTTGTCACATTGAGCGGAGTCGAAATGTAAGACAAATTAAAAACAAAATGCTTATAAATACTTATCATCCAGAGTAGTGTAGTTTAAACTGACAGCCAAAGTGAAGGATAAGGCAAGAATAAATTAGAATTTCATACTGTTTTGTTAAACACTTCGACTATCGCTCAGTGTGACAAAACCCTTGCTATTAGTATGTTCACTTTCATATCACAAAGAGCAGAATGTTAATAATTTGTCACATTGAGCGGAGAGGTTTATAACTTGTCATCCTGAGCAGAGAAGTTTATAATTTGTCACATTGGGCAGAGAAGTTTATAATTTGTCATACTGAGTAGAATGTTAAAAATTTGTCACATTGAGCAGAATGTAAATAATTTGTCACATTGAGCAGAGAAGTTTATAATTTGTCATCCTGAGCGGAGTCGAAGGAGACAAATTGAAAACAAAATCCTTATTATAACTTATCATGCTGAGTAATGTAGTTTATACTGACAGCCAAAGTGAAGGATAATACAAGAATTAGCAATAGCTGGTAAAAAGAAGCACTAAGCAAAACCCAATTATTCCATTAACAATTCCTCTTGTATAAAATTGAAAAAAATGAAGGAATACTCTTTTTGTAGTTGGTTTATTTTTAGCATCTTTAGGCTCCATATTACAACTGATAATAATTGAATAAAGGCAATAAGTAATTTGGTAACTCTACTAAACAATCCTCCTTTTACCAATTACCTTCGCAAGTAAAAGGGGCTTGAAAATTATACTCAAACGCATCCATTGGCTCGTTTACTTTATTCTGAATCAGGTTTACCTAAATTGCCAGCTTTCTTTTTGAGTAAATAGTTCGCTAAATCTTTTCTCACTTCACCAGACAAAATGTATAATCCAACTAAGTTGGGTACTGACATGGCCAAGATCATCATATCAGAGAAATCCAAGACTGCCCCTAAACTTACTGAAGCTCCTACGACCACAAAAACCAAGAATATAATTTTATAGGCCAGTTCTGATTGATTCGTTTTTCCAAAGAGATAAGTCCATCCCCTCATTCCATAGTAAGACCAAGAAATCATGGTTGAAAAGGCGAATAAAAAAACGGCTATGGCTAGCACATACGGAAACCAGGAAATAACAGATCCAAATGCTTTGGCTGTTAATTCAACGCCAGTTATACCAGGTACTTCATGCATTCCAGTAAAAATCAATACAAGGGCTGTTAAGGTGCAAACAACTATTGTATCTATAAAGGGTTCCATTAATCCAACAAATCCTTCTGATGGCGCATTGTGCGTCTTAGTGGTGCTGTGGGCAATGGCTGCAGATCCAACACCAGCCTCGTTTGAAAAGGCAGCTCGTTGAAAACCGATGATTAATACACCAATGAAACCTCCTTTTAAAGCACTTGAATTTAATGCGCCATTGTAAATTGCCGAAAATGCAGCCCCTACATTTTCTATGTGAATTCCAATGATAACGAGTGCTGCAATGACGTAGATAAGTGCCATGAACGGAACAATCTTTTCCGTTACTTTAGCAATGCTCTCAATACCTCCAATTATTACAATCCCTACTAGAAAAGATAATCCTATTCCGAACCAAAAGCCGAAGCCTTCCAATACCTCAAATTGGGAGGCCATAATCTGAAACGATTGATTGGACTGAAACATATTTCCTGCACCAAAAGAAGCGCCAACGCAAAGCACAGCGAAAACTCCTGCTAATACCTTCCCCAATCCCTTGAGGTTTCGTTTTTCGAGTCCAAACTTCAGATAATTCATAGGCCCTCCGAAGATTTTTCCATTGGGTTTTATCTCTCGGTATTTCACGCCTAGTGTACATTCCACAAATTTGGAAGACATTCCAAGAAAGCCGGCTAAAATCATCCAAAAGGTAGCGCCAGCTCCTCCAATGGAAATGGCTACGGCCACACCAGCGATATTTCCTAAACCAACAGTTGCAGAAACTGCGGTTGACAATGCTTGAAAGTGGGTTACTTTTCCTGGAGCATTGGGATCGCTGTATTTTCCTCTTGCCAAATCTATGGCATGTTTAAAGCCTCGAATGTTGATGAAACCCATTCTTACTGTAAAGAATGCGGCTCCTAGAATTAACCACACTACAATGAAAGGGATGCTATTCTTTCTGACTTCTCCATTGGGATATAAAAGTGGTCTTTTTTCATCAAAAGAATTGCTAGCAAAATATTGCGCTCCTTGTTCTATAAGGTCTTTGGTATTATTGGGACTAAAAATGATTTTTCCCTCTGCTACGTTGAATTTCACCTTGCCTGATGCCGTGGCTTTTGCTGTCACAGTAGAACCATCAGTAATAGATATAATAGCAATTTCAGCTCCTTTTTTAACCTGATCTCCATCTTGAACGAGTTTCTTTTTTAACATAAAAGTACTGTCTGTAGTGGCTGTCCATTTCGGAGTTTTGATTAGCTCTTTATCAGTATACACCACTGGGTCATATATTCCAATGGCTGCAAAGGGATCCCAAAATAAAAAGGTACTCATTAACTTTACTGCAGGGTCAAATACAGCATTGAAATGTTCCGTGATGGAAGTTGCCTCAATGGTAATTTTCTGACTCACTTGATTGTTTTCAGCATCTGAAATTGTCACAGTATACTCGACTCCTTCAATTAATCCGGAGGCATTGGCTGCACTTAATGGGGTGTTTTGATCTGACCATTGATACTTGTATGGTTGTTGGCCACCTTTTGCCATTAACCTGATTTTACCATCATTGATAGAGGAGGAGGGGTTGATAATTTCAACCTCAATAATTAGTGAATCCTTTTGTGGATAATTTTGCGCTTTTGATTGGTTGAATAAAATGAGAAGTAAAAATGTTGGGAAAAATAATCTTAAAATTTTGTTCATAGATAACAGAATAGTTAGGTAAAAACTGATTTTAATGTTGAATTTCAGTACGCTCTTTCATGGGATTTGAAAAAACCTTTAAATCTATTCGATGGAATATTAAAAGGAATTTTCCTGAAAAACGATTAAAAAATACTTGAATCCTTCAAAAGTAGCAAAATCTATAAACCTTAGTTTTAGAATCAGTACTGTTAGCCATGTGCGTTAATAAATAGATAAACAATGTGCATTTTTTCGGGGAGTATACTTTTCAATTCTTCTTCATAGAATGAGCATTAGGCACTTAAAATACAAAACCCTCTTACCATTTGCTTCCGCAATCAGTAAAAGGGTTCTTCACTAATGAAAAAAAGTTATCGTTAGGCGATCAAATCAGCTCGCTTGTTATCAATTTTATCACTTTCTAAATACTCGTCGTAAGTCATCAACATGTCGATGGTTCCGTTTGGAGTTAATTCGACTACTCGGTTCGCCACAGTTTGAGTAAACTCGTGGTCATGAGAAGTAAACAATACTGTTCCTGGGAACTCCATCAAGGAATTGTTCAATGCAGTAATGGATTCCAAATCCAAGTGGTTGGTTGGTTCATCCAAAATCAATAGATTCGCACTTTGTAGCATCATTCTGGACAGCATACAACGCACTTTCTCTCCTCCAGATAATACACTTACTTTTTTGAACGACTCTTCGCCTGAGAATAACATTTTACCCAAGAAACCTCGAATGTATACTTCGTCTTTTTCTTCAGAATAACGTCTCAACCAATCTACTAAGTTGTCATCTCCTACAAAGAATTCAGCATTGTCATTTGGCAAATAAGCCGTTGTAATGGTTTGACCAAATTCAAATTCACCTGTATCAGCTTTTTCTAGGCCGTCCAATATTTCAAACAACTTTGTTACCGCGATTCCATCGTGACTTAAAAAAGCAATTTTATCACCTTTGGTGACATTCAGGTTCAAATCTTTGAACACATATTCTCCATCTATTTTCTTCGATAGGTTGGTGATGTTCAACAATTGATTTCCCGCTTCTCTTTTTTGATCAAATATAATGGCTGGATAACGTCTCGTAGAGGCCTGTATTTCATCTACGTTAATCTTATCCAATAATTTCTTTCTACTTGTTGCTTGCTTTGATTTAGAAGCATTCGCACTAAATCGAGCAATAAACTCTTGCAGTTCCTTTTTCTTTTCTTCTGCTTTCTTGTTTTGGTTAGATTTCTGTCTGGAAGCCAATTGACTCGTGTGGTACCAGAACGAATAGTTACCGGTAAACAAGCTCACTTTCTTAAAGTCGATGTCTACAATGTTCGTACAAACTGTATCCAAAAAGTGCCTATCGTGAGAAACAACAATTACCGTGTTTTTAAAGTCCAATAAGAAATCCTCTAACCAAGAAATGGTTTTGATGTCCAAATCGTTGGTTGGCTCATCCAGAATCAAAATATCAGGGTTACCAAATAAGGCTTGTGCCAATAACACCCGTAGTTTTTGATTTCCTGAAAGATCTTCTAAGTTTTTATAGTGCTCAGATTCTTCAATTCCCAATCCACTCAATAGGGCAGCAGCATCACTTTCAGCATTCCAACCGTCCATTTCTGCAAATTCAGCTTCTAGTTCAGATGCTTTGATTCCATCTTCATCACTGAAATCAGGTTTCATATAAATGGCATCCTTCTCCTGCATAATGGCCCATAATGTTTTGTGGCCCATCATTACCGTATTTAGGGTGGTAAATTTATCAAAGGCATTGTGATTTTGGCTCAACACCGCCATTCGTTTACCAGGCTCGATGTAGATCCTTCCAGCATTGGCATCCATTTCTCCAGCCAATATCTTTAAGAAAGTCGATTTTCCTGCGCCATTAGCACCGATGATGCCGTAACAGTTATTGCCTGTAAATTTGATGTTTACTTCGTCGAATAGAACTCTTTTACCGAATTGTAATGAAATGTTTTGTGCTTCAATCATGATTTATACTTTTGAGAACGCAAAATTACTGATAAAAACAGACAATAAATAGTGTATCCACAGAAGAGGTTTTTAATACTCCATTGTGACTACTATTAATCTTAATTAAAGGGTGTTAGAATTTCAAATGATCTATTCAGCTTCTCCAGGAATCAATAAAATTGGAATTCTAGCTTCTTTTATTAAATCGTCTGTAATGCTTCCTATAAAAATGGAGTGAAGGAGTCCGTGATTTTTATTTCCCAAGACCAATAAATCAATTTTTAGTTTTTCAACTTCTGCCAAAATCATCTCTTCTGTAGATCCTTGAATCATGAGCCCTTCAGCATCAATTCCTTTAGCAGTTAGTAATTGAGTTTGTATTTGCACTTCTCGGTGAATTTCACGCAATTCATCGGCCTTAAAATCACGAATATATTGCGGACCAACTTCGTAACCTACAAAGTCTGGATCTGGAGCTGCAATTTGAATCAACCAACATTTGGCATTAAATGCTTTTGCTAGTTGAGCTGCAGAATCTAACATTCTGTTCATTAACTCCGAGTTATTCACTTCTATAGCTACCAATATATTTTTCATAGTCGTTTTTTTAAGTTTTGGATAGTAAATTTGCTTTAAAATTAAGACTTTCAAAATAGATAAACGAATGAAATTTCACACTAGAAAATGGGTAAAACCAGAAGATTTAAATCCAAACAATTCACTTTTTGGAGGACGATTATTGCAATGGATTGATGAAGAAGCAGCTTTGTATGCCATCATTCAATTAGATAACCATAAAGTGGTGACTAAATTTATGTCTGAAATCAACTTTATAAATTCACCGAAGCAAGGAGATATCCTAGAGATTGGACTGGAACCAGTAAAGTTTGGTAAATCATCATTAACGTTAAGATGTGAAGTTAGAAACATGGAAACTCGTCAAGAAATCATTGCTATCAATACAATAGTAATGGTAAATCTGGGAGACCATGGACACCCAAAACCTCATGGTAAAACGGAGATTGAATACATCAATGATCGATTAGATAAGAGTAAGTCCTTGAAATAGTGTTGGCTATTATTGAACCACTTTAATGAATTTTCCCGATGAGGAAATCATATTTATAAAATAAATATTTTTATCTGATATCTTTTGCAGATTTAAATTGTATGGAATGACATAGATATACAATTCCTCATCAAATTCAGCAAAATTAATCTCTTGCGCTTTAAATGTATAACTAGTTTGATTTCCTGCAATGATATGTGTTAAATTTCCTATTCCAAAAAGGATAGAATCAGCATTGGAAATTGAACTGACATTTAGTGTAAAGTCTGTATTTTTTGCAATAGAATCGATGCAAATTAAATCGCCAATTGATGGCATTGAATTGCTGTTATTATAATTGAATCTTGGGAATGAATTTTTACCTTCCACTTGCCAATCTATTTTAAAAGAATAATCAATCCCAACAGAATCAGACAATTCAGGCACAAAATAATAGGCTTGTTCGCTATTTATAGAAAGTTCATGTGAGTTTATTGATACTTTTCCTACGGATACAATATCGGTCTTATTTTTAAAAAATAGGGCAACAGCGCTTCCTTTTAAAATAGTGTCATTTCCTTCTTTAGTGACTATATGATTCGCCATTAGCGCTGCATCGGCATCAGCAGGAATTATACTGTTTTCATTTTTTTCGTTTTTCGGAGGTGTAGGAGAGGGATAAATGAATGGTTTATCTTCTTTTTTACAAGCGAATAAACTAAAACTTATAACAATTACAAATAGAGCATTTTTTTTCATCGCTATATTTTCTTACAACATGAAACAAATATATAGTTTAAAAATTAGTCTATAAATACGGTAATTAACCGATTTTTTAATTCTATATAACACTGAAAAATGATACAGAATTGAAGTAAAAAAAATCGCCCCAATTTACTTCCGTAAATTAAGGGCGATCATCACCTAAAAGAAAACTATATTGCTAGAATTTAACAGCTAAGCCAAGATTTAAAAGTGCAATTCCATAACCTACTTCGGCAAAAGCACCAATTTGGTCATTGAAATAATACCTAGCACCAACGTGAACTCCAAAAGCAACTCCGCCTACTTTAGCTGCTGCAGGGGTACCGAAACCACCTGTTGGTCCTTCAATTTTTGAGTTGCCAATATTGTATCCCAGTAATGCACCACCGTAAGCATCAATTTTATCTGTATTGTAAAAATGATAGCTACCTCTAGCACCGATAATTATATAAGAATATTTAAACGTATATGGTCCGAATTCTTCTTTTGAAGCGGCATAGCCTAGAAATCCACCAGCACTAATTTTGTCTGTAAAACCATGTTCAAATGATGCTGAAATAGGTGGAATACTAGTTTTACCTGCACCGAATGTAGCACCTAGACCAAATCCAACATTGAGTAAATTATCTCCTTCTTCATACGTTTGTGCCTGAGTGGAGAAACAGAATAATCCGATTGCAATTGCGATAATAATTTTTTTCATCTTTTTAAGTTTTATTTGATATAATTAAATTTATTCTTGTACGGTTACTACTTTAGTGGATACTGCTTCATTTATGAAGTAAAATCTTTTTCCTGAGAACTGTCTTGCATTCAAGTTGTAAGGAACAACCATTGCTGCAGCCTGACCATTTTTTAAATTTGCAGCAATTTCATCTGCAGTAAAGGTGTGGCTAATTGTATTTCCAGCAGCTGTATAAGTTAAATTACCTAAGACAAATAAAACAGAATCAGCTCCTGATAAAGTAGTTACTGAAACAGTATAATCTGCGCTTCTACTAACATTATCCGGAGATGTGTTTTCACCTGCAGTTGGCATTGATCTATTTTTATTGTTGTAGCTAAATGCAGGAATGCCATTGCCACCTTCAACTGTCCAATCTCTATCGGTAGAGAAGTCAATTCCTGAAGGATTAACTGGACCCGGAGTTGAATAGTACGAATTTCCTTCTGATCGAGTTAAATTAGTAGAATTAACCGAAACTTTTCCTGCAGACACTAATGCGCTGTCCTTATAAAATAAAGCTACACCTGTTCCAATAGTAATTGAAAATAATCCTGATCCTGATTTTGAACTCACTGCAACTAATACTCCATCTGCATCTGCCGGTACTGGATTTGTAGAAGCAGATTCATTTGCTGGTGCTGTTGGTACTGGAGTTTCTGGTTTTACGTCTTCTTCTTTCTCACATGCTGTGAAACAAATCATAGCAATAAGTGCCGTTGTTAAAATTTTTGTTTTCATGATAATTGGTTTTTAAGTTTATGATGACACAAACATCTGCATGATATTACATTATCTACATAGGGTAATTGTCGTATTTTAATAGTTGCCAGAATTCCAACCTGTTGAAAAAACAAGATAACTTTCCAACTTCTCGTCTTAAAAAGGAAGGTATCTTTGACCTAAGTTTTAACCAACTCTTATAAAAATGAATAAAACAATAATCACAGGTGCACTATTATTGTGCACTACCGCAGCTATGGCTTGGGGCCAAATAGGTCACCGTGTAGTAGGAAAAATTGCAGAGAATCATTTAACTCCTAAAGCGAAAGCAGAAATTGAAAAAATTCTAGGAACCGAAAGTTTAGCCATTGCTTCCACTTGGATGGATGATGTTAAGAGTGATGATGCTTACGATCATACCCATGCTTGGCATTATACTACCGTTCCGAATGGAAAAACCTATGAAGAGTCGGAAAAAAGTAAAGAAGGAGAAGTCGTTCAAAAAATAGAGGACATGATCGCCACTTTAAAAAACACCACTTCAACTTCTGAGCAGAAAAAGGAAGCGTTGCGTTTTTTGATTCACTTAGTAGGGGACATTCATCAACCGCTGCACGTTGGAAACGGAAAAGATAGAGGTGGAAATGACTATAAAATCAAGTGGTTTTATTCCAATAGTAACCTGCATCGCATCTGGGACAGCGAATTAATCGAACAAAAGCAATTTAGCTATACCGAATTAGTGGAAAGTATTGATTTTACAACACCGCAAAAAGTCAAAGAATGGCAATCGTTAACGACAGCACAATGGGCTGATGAGTCCGCATCTATTCGAGAAACCATTTATCCTGACAATGGGTTGGAGAAAATAGGGTATGAGTATTCCTATCAGTTTTGGGGTGTTGTGCAAGACCAATTATTGAAAGGTGGAGTGCGATTAGCAGGTGTTTTGAATTCAATTTACCAGTAGAAAAGTTAACTTAGCTGACTCCTTTTTAACCCTTTGAATACTTAAAGCATGGAACAACAAACTAAAATAGAATGTCCAAATTGTCACACCGCTATTGATGTGAATCAAATTCTTTATCATCAACTTGAAGGTGATTTAAAAAAGAAATTTGATGCGCAATTACAAGATGTTCAACGCAAACAAGCTGCGGATACTGAAAAGTTTGAAGAACAGAAACGACAGTTTGAGGAAGTTAAAAAGCGAGAAAATGAGTTGTTTAAAGAGCGGTTGGAAACGAAACTTAAGGAAGAGCGGCTTTTACTGAATGATAAGTTGAAGAAGCAATTAGCAGAGGAGAATTCTGAACAGCTTAAATCCATGCAATTGGAGCTGAAAGAGAAATCAGATAAACTGCGAGAATACAATAAGCTGCAAGCTGATTTAGAACGATTAAAGCGAGAGAAATTAGAGCTGAAAGAAGAAATAGAAATGGCTGCTGAAAAGAAGTTCAATCAGCTTATTTTAACCGAAAAAGATAAAATTAGACGATCTGAAGAAGAACGTAATCTATTGGCCTTAAAAGAACTTCAAAAACAATTGGAGGATCAGAAGAAACTGACCGAAGAAATGAAACGCAAGCAGGAGCAAGGTTCTATGCAATTGCAAGGTGAAGTTCAAGAATTGGCGATAGAAGAGTGGTTAGAAGCAACTTTTCCATTGGATACGATTGAAGAAGTGAAGAAAGGAGCTAGAGGAGCGGATTGTGTTCAAATTGTGAATACCAGAAGTAAAGCCAATTGTGGAAAAATTTGTTACGAAAGCAAACGCACGAAAGACTTTCAGCCCACTTGGATCGAAAAATTCAAAGCGGACATCAGAGATAAGGGAGCCGATATTGGGGTATTGGTCACTGAGGTGATGCCTGCCGGAATGGATCGCTTGGGAATGAAAGAAGGCATTTGGATTTGCACCTTTGAAGAGTTTAAAGGCTTGTCCAATGTTTTGCGTGAATCCATCATCCGATTGAGTGCAGCAATTGCTTCTCAAGAGAACAAAGGCGATAAAATGGGGATGCTTTACGACTTTCTGACTAGTAATGCATTCAAGCTTCAAATTGAAGCAATAGTTGAAGGGTTTACTACCATGAAAAATGACTTGGAGTCAGAGAAAAGAAGCATGCAACGCATCTGGAAAAGCCGTGAAAAACAAATCGAAAAGGTAGTCACGAATACCATAGATATGTATGGTTCCATCAAAGGAATTGCAGGAAATGCGATCGGAACTGTGAAAGCTTTGGAGCTTCCAGGTAGCGAGGAAGATGATGACGATCAGGAGATTTTGGATTTGGATTAAAAATTGGGAAATCCTTCAATATTAAAGTAAAAAGCCCTTTAGGAGGTTGATTCTAAAGGGCTTTTTGATGTCAGTATTATTCTTGTTCTTGGACTATTAATCGAATACAATTATCCTCTATCGTAATTCGCTTTTCTTTGTAAAGCATTCCAACTGCTTTTTTAAACGTTTTCTTGCTCATCAATACTTGATCTCTAATGTCTTCAGGATCTGATTTGTCTGTCAAATTTAAAACGCCGTTGTTTTCTTTCATTGCATCCAGAATTCGTTGTGCATTGGGTTCAACTTTTTTGTACCCATCTTTTTCTAAAGCAATGTCTAGTTTGTTGTCTTCACGAACTTTACGTACAAACGCTTTGTGTCGGCTTCCTCTTAATAAGGGTTCAATAATGTCATCGTCGTACACCATTCCCCAATGAGAATTATTTACGATGACTTGCACACCTAAGTCTGTTCCATCTGCTACTAGAATATCCACTTCGTCACCGACTCTTAAATCCGGCTTTTCAGTGCTCATGTATCTTGACAATTTGGTAGATGCAGTCAAACGACCAGTCACTTCATCCACAAACAAATACCCAATAGTAGTTTGTCCTTCTTGCAGTTTTTTAGCTTGCTCTTTCAATGGAATAAGCAAGTCTTTCGCCACGCCCCATTCAGCAAAAGCACCGTAAGCTGTAATCGAATTGACTTTTAAGAGTCCAAATTCGTGCAAGCACATACTTGGCGTTAGGGTGGTTGCAATTATTCTATTTTCGTTGTCAGCATAGATAAAAACCTTAACCATATCGCCCAAACGAAGGGTTAATGGCACATATTTATGAGGAAGTAAAACGGCTTCTCCCAATTCATATTCTAAATAAACTCCAGGTTCAGTATTTCTGTCCGCTCGTAACGTATTGTATTTTCCTAACTCAATCATTTGGCTATTTCTATTTTGACTTTTTGTTTCTTTATTTTCTCGTTTCTTATTTTCTTGATCAACTGAACGATTCCATCGCGTTTCACTGCTACATAGCTAAAGTGGTCTTTTACAGTGATCAATCCTATGTCGTTTTTATCCACCTTTCCTTGGTTGGTCAAAAACCCAACAATGTCTATTTTATTGACTTTTTCTTTTTTTCCGGCTCCAATGTATAATGTTTCCCATTCAGGATCTTCTATTTCCTCCATCGTTCGATCGATATCCCAAACATCGATGTGGTCAATCACATAATCAGGCAATTCTTCGTGATCAGATTGCAATAAAATGATCGTTCCCGAAGCATTCATCCGCGCGGTACGTCCATTGCGGTGTGTAAATTCTTCTAGTTTTCTCGGTATGTGATAGTGAATAATGTATTCCAATTCATCTACATCAATTCCTCTAGCTGCTAAATCTGTAGCAATTAAAATATTGCAACTTTTGTTTCTAAATTTAATCAGTGCCGATTCCCGGTAGTTTTGCTCTAGTTTACCATGAAATATTTCGGCCACAAAACCTTGGTCATCCAAGTATTCACGAACTCTTTCTAACGATTCTCTGTGGTTGCAGAATACTAAGGTGGAATGGTTGCCAATGTTTCGTAACAAATGATCTAGTGTTTCTAATTTGTCCTTGTCAGGAGAAATCACTCGTTTCATCACTACATTTTCATTGGTCTGACTTTGGTTGATAAAATCCAACTCTTTGTACTTATCAAATCCTACAAAATCAGGGATCCGAACGGCATTTGTAGCAGAACATAAGATTCTATTCTGCAATTTGGTGCACTGCTCTACAATGACACGCATTTCCTCTTCAAAGCCAACTTCTAGCGACTTATCAAATTCATCTAAAATTAACGTGTGTACAAATTGAGGAGAAATTCGGTCGTGTTTGATGTGATCAACGATTCGCCCAGGTGTTCCGATAATCAATTGTGGAGCAGAGGAGAGGTTGCGAATTTCAATGTCGATGGAATGTCCACCGTAACATAAACTGGAATGAATTTTTGTCTGTAACGACTTAAAAACATCATTTATTTGAATGGCCAATTCCCGTGAAGGGGCAATTATTATGGTCTGATTGGTATTGGAATCAATGTCAATTTTTTCTAGGAGTGGCAACAAAAAAGCCAATGTTTTTCCTGTTCCAGTCGGCGAAAGCAACAATAGATTATTACTTTTAGTCATGGTTTCCATACTGGCCTCTTGCATTTTATTGAGTGAAGAAATACCCAAATAATTCAGCCGATCGATCAATGTTGGAGATAGTTTTTGCATGCGGCAAAGTTAAGGAGGATAATGTGGTATATTTACTTTTCATAAAAATCAATCTGTCGCTTATTTCATGCCCGCTTCACCACAACATCCTTTAAAATTATTAGTCAGTACTCAAATGCCTTACGGCAAATTTAAGGGTCGATTACTCTGTGATTTACCTGAACCTTATTTAGTATGGTATAATTCTAAAGGCTTTCCAAAAGGCAAGTTGGGGGAGTTATTGGCCACAATCTATGAAATCAAGTTAAACGGATTGGAACATTTGTTGGACCCATTGCGCAAAAAATAGAGCGAAAGAAATGTCGAAAAGAGAACTTAAAATTCACCTAAAAGGACTAAAAAAGGCACAGCTAGAAACTGAAATTATCGAGCTATATGAAAAATTCAAAGCGGTAAAAACGTTTTATGACTTTGCTTTCAATCCGCAAGAAAAGAAATTAGTAGATGAAGCAAAAGCTAAAATCTACAAAGAATACTTCCCAAATACCAAAAGGCGAGCAAAAGCTAGACGTTCGGTGGCTCAAAAGTTTATTCAGCATTTTCAGCAATTGGGAATGGACCCAGTATTGATTGCAGATTTGATGGCCTATACAATAGAGATTGCTCAATTGTTTTGCAAAGAGAAAACAGTAAAAACCGCCGCATTTTATAAAAGTATTTTAAAATCCTACACTGATTTGATCCGATTTGTCCTATTAAATGGACTATTGGTTCAGTTTGGTGACCGCATCAAGCAAATATTGTCAGATGTTAAAATTCAAAGTTGGGAGAATTATTTTGATTTTGAAGATGCTTATTTGGAAACAGTCTCAAAAGATTAAGTCCATTACTTTACCGATTAAAAATTCATTCATTATCAATTGAATTACTATTATTTTTTCGCTTCAAATATTGATTTATTCCATCAAACTATTGGTCGTGCATAAGACTTCTAAAGGCACAAAATAAAAATCTTTCCAAAAAAGTAGCGTAAATAGTGGACTAAACCCTTTTTAAGCCCTAACTTTGTATTGCCCTTTTTTGAAATGGGCACCCTCTAAAAAGTAGTAAAGATTAACAAAGAAGGAGACTGAATATGGGCATGTCGGATGACAGCAATGAGAAGAAAACTGGAAAAAAGTTATACGATTATCAACACGATGCGATCGAGCAGATTTTTAAAAAGTTTAATTCCTTCCCTGAGAATCATAATTTACTTTATCAGCTGCCGACTGGCGGTGGTAAAACTGTAATTTTTGCTGAAATAGCGAAACGTTACATCGCAGAAACCAACAAAAAAGTATTAATTCTGACCCACCGTATCGAATTGTGCAATCAGACTTCTAGTCTATTGTCTGAGATTGGAGTAAAGAATATGATTATCAATAGCAAAGTAAAATCGTTGCCAAACGACAATGATTATAAGTGCTTTGTGGCGATGGTAGAAACACTAAATAATCGTTTGCAAGACCAAGTGATGGACATGCAAAACGTAGGTTTGGTGATTATTGACGAAGCGCACTACAATTCATTTAGAAAGTTATTCGATTATTTCGGTAAGAGCATCGTTTTAGGTGTGACTGCAACCCCCTTAAGCTCTAATATTAAACTTCCAATGAAGCATTTGTACCACGAATTAATTGTGGGACATTCCATTGCAGGTTTGATTAAGAAAGGATTTTTAGCTGAAGCTGAAACCTATAGTTATGATGTAAGTTTAAGTACACTTAAAGTTGGAATTAATGGCGATTACACCGTTAAATCTTCCGAATTATTGTACTCTAACTTTACCATGTTGGATAAGTTGCTTTATGCCTACGAACATAAGTCCAAAGGAAAAAAAACCTTGATCTTCAACAATGGAATTAACACTTCCAAACATGTGCATTTATTGTTTGAAAAGGCCGGATACAACGTTCGTCACCTTGACAATACGCATAAAGAAGAAGAAAGAAGAGATATTCTGCACTGGTTCAAAGTAACACCAGATGCTATTTTGACTTCGGTAGGAATTTTGACTACCGGTTTTGATGAGCCAACTATTGAGACCATTATTTTAAATAGAGCCACCAAATCTTTGACTTTATATCATCAAATGATTGGTAGAGGAAGTCGAATTATTAAAAACAAAACAAAATTTGATGTCATCGATTTGGGAAATAATGCATTAAGATTTGGGATGTGGGATGCTCCTCTGAATTGGCATGACATTTTTAAATCACCTGATTTCTATTTGGAAAACATTACGTCAGACGATGAGATAGAGCGTAACTTCAAGTATAAAATGCCGGAGGAGATTCGTTCTAAATTTCCAAAAACAGAGAATCTTGATCTAGACATCGAAGAAGAATACACCAAAGCTCAATTGGCTGGAAAACGCCCTAAGGCCGTTCTGGATAAATCATTAGAACAACATGTTCAAATGTGTCTGGACAACAGTGAGGATGTTTTTGAAGCAAGAAGTTTAGCCAATTTATTGGAGGAAGACATTGAAAATAGAGCGAAACGATACGCTTACTGTTTGACTAAAAGCACCAAGAATTACATCAAATGGTTGCAAGATGATTACAAGCGACAATTGGTTTCTATGGTGACTCGAAAGTACATTCAGATTGAAGCCGAGAAGCAGTATTCTTAATTCCCTAGATACACTTTTTGCTGATGCGTATTTCCATCTGCACTGATCAATCTTAAAATGTAGATACCTTTAGATTGGTTAATAGTTAATTGCATTGCATTGCTGGTGATTTGCTTTGCTACAATTAATTTTCCGGTCAAATCGTACACTTGAAGCTGATTGATAGATGAAGGCAAATTGGTTAACCTTAGTAATCCATTGGTTGCATAAATAGAGGCTTGATCAATTCCTTTAATTGGGCTAATTCCAACCGTAGAAGCTCCAATTGCAAAGTTTCTTGCAGTTGTAAAGTTGGAACCTTGATACAAAATACTGCTATCTATAGCAGAGTAGGTTATATATTTAGGCGTTCCATTCTGAAACCAAGCTTTGGATGAATCAATAAACATAAATACATCGTTCCAGCCGTAACTGTTTCTCCAAGATGAAATATTGGCACAAGTTGGCGTATTGTTATTGTAGGTAAACGTCATTGCGCCCCAAACTTCCACTTTTGTTTTGTTTTGCAACGCCCATGTTTGCAAACCGGGAGCCGAATTCATGCAAATGGAGCAATCAAAACCTTTTGAAGCAATTATTATCGATTTACCAGTTCCTAACGTATTGTAAATATTTTTAGCATTGCTGTTGCAATCATATACTGTAGCACTGGCAGGTGGTTGAGCCAAAACAAACCCAGTGAATAGTATAAATAAACTTCCAAATATTGTTTTCATCTTTTCTTTTTTTCAAATATAATCCGAACACACTTTAAATTGATGTCAACTAAAAGACAGTTGAAAACATTTAAAGCAATCAAAGTTCAGGAGGAGATGATTAATTTCGTCCAATCTTTTAACTCCCTCATTTATGAAATACTCGATTCTGATCTTTCAATTCATTCTATTTCAACAGTTAATTGGTCAGAACCAAAATCCATTTAACGGTTATTTGCCCATGATGAAAACATCTAGTTTGAACTGGGCAAGTGCAATGGATAAAAGCGAATCTATTCTCTTTGAAGCACAACCTACCATTTACTACCAGATTTACAATCAATATCGACAAGATACTTCGGCCAAAAGACAAGCCCTTTATGTGTATTTTCAGTCTCACTTTAGAATGTACAATGAGAAAAGTTTACCGGTTAAAACACCTAGTTATATGGGATTCATTGGGTGGCAAAAAAGCTATAATTTTGCTAGAAAAAGTCAATTTACTTGGTTAGTAGAAACTGGCCATTATTCCAATGGACAGTCAAGGTCTTCTTGGGATGAGAACATTCCAGACGACACCGATTCAAGTCAGGCTGTTTATAAAACCATAACTGATGATACTGATTTGTCACAGATTCTGAATAGAAACAGTGGAAATTTCTCTGTGAACTTGAGTCGTTTTAGAGTACAATATGTCATTCCGCAAAAAAGAGAACAAGAGAACCGATTGTTGCTGCATAAAGTTTCAGCAGAATACCTGCGGTATCACTCTGCTTTTGCAATGTTGATCGATTATACAGATGGAATCAGTGATGTTGATTACATCGGACACAATCAATTTCAATTGGAATACGAATCGGTATTTGAAACAGTTAGTCAATCTCGAATATCTTTCAATCAGCAAGCAACCTATTTATCTGACGCTCATCCGTCCATCAATCCATTGCGATTAAAAACAACTGTAAGCTATTTTCCAAACGATTGGATTACAGGATTCTTTGTTTCCTATATTTACGGTCATGACAATTACAACTATCGAGTGGTGGACAGTCGAAATCAAGTTCAGATTGGAATCCATTTTGATTTTTATAATTTAAGGCAGCATCGATTTTAATTCAAGTTCGTTTAAACTTTTAATTAGTATTATTGTTAAAGCAAAAAAAATAAGATGATCAAAACCATTTATACCCTTTTCTTTGGCAGCCTGTTAATGATAGGAACACAAATTTTTCTTTCGTCAAGCTCAAACGGTAGAGCGTTTTCAGCAAACGATGGAAATACTGGTGCTCCTAATGAAGGGCAAACATGTAGAAGTTGTCACGGGACAGGATTTGGCACCACAGTAGTCATAGAGTTCCGTAATTCAAGAGGTACAATAGTCACTTCTTATATGCCAGGTGATGTTTATGAGTTGACAGTAAATGTAAACTCAACGCCGGGACCTTCAAGATTTGGTTTTCAACTAGTAAGTTTATCCCCCAACAGCGGAGCTTACAATGCATGGACTAATCCTTCAGCTAATGCGCGAATAGCTAATGCTTCAAATGGTAGATCTTATGCTGAGCACAAAGGGAAAAGTACAACAAATTCCTTTAAAGTAGATTGGACCGCTCCGGCTTCAGGAACAGGAAGTATTACGTTTTATGCTGGAGGAGCTGCTGTTAATAACAATGGAAATACCAGTGGGGACGGAGGAAACACCACTTCTTTAGTAGTAACAGAGAATGTAAGCACCAATATTGATGAGAATGCCTACCAAGTAGGTTTTAATGTTTCCCCAAATCCGGTGAACGATCAATTGATTTTAAGTAATCTATCAAATAAAGCATTTGTAGGTAAACTAAACATCGTAAATATGTTGGGCAGTATATTACAATCGAAACAAGTAATGATTGGATCATTGGCAAATTACACAACTGATTTGTCTGACTTGGAAGCTGGTATTTATTTTATACAATGGATTGGTAAAGATGGACAACAGCGTGTGCAACGATTTGTAAAACAATAATTAGGATACAATAATGATAATGCAGCCAGTAAAAGTGATTTTACTGGCTGTTTTGTTTTTGAACAATTCTTGCAAATTGGGCTATAGATGTAAAAAAACGCTTACATTTGTACCCGTAAATAAATAATGATTTACGAGGTTATTGTAACAGCATTAGAGTATTCCGTGTCAATTTTATATTGAACTCATTATTTTTCTCTTATTTTTTGTCGTCAATAACACCCTTTCGTAGGACAGGTTAATGTTTCTACACAACTAAAATAACTCAATGGCAAAATCACAACAAACGTATAACAAGAAAGAGAAGGAAAAAGCACGTTTAAAGAAGCGAGATGAAAAAGCGAAAAAGCGTGAAGAAAGAAAAGCTAATTCTGAAGGCGGCGGTCTTGAAAACATGATGGCATACGTCGATGAGAACGGTATGATTACCGATACTCCTCCAGATCCGTTAAAAAAGAAAAAGGTAATAAATGCCGAAAGCATTGAAATTGGGGTTCCTAGAAGAGCCGAAGAAGATGAAGAACCAACGGAAAGAACAGGAAAAGTAGCTTTCTTTAACGATTCTAAAGGATTTGGATTTATCAATGATATAGATTCTCAAGAAAAATTCTTTGTTCACGTGAATGGATTGACGGAACCAATACAAGAAAATGATAGAGTTACTTTTGAATTAGAAAGAGGATTGAAAGGCATGAATGCCATCAATGTGAAGATAATAAAGTAATCGATTGAAAATATAGTTAAGCGGCTCAGTTTTAAACCAACTGAGCCGCTTTTTTTTTGTAACATATTCACTCATTTGCTTTTCAGCTTGGTTATTTCTTCCACTTGAAACTGTATCTTTGCATCTATGAAATTTGAAGATTACTACCTCGTAGATCAATTAAAGAAAAGCATCTCTAAGATTGGTTATAAACGTCCCACAGACATTCAGTTTAAATCGATCCCGCCAATCTTAAATGGGGAAGATGTATTGGCCATTGCGCAAACAGGAACTGGAAAAACAGCAGCTTTTGCCATACCAATCATTCATACCATTCATTCTCGAAAACTAATTAAACGACCTGACGGTGTAAAATGCTTGGTCATGGCGCCGACTCACGAATTAGCCCTGCAAATCGAAAATGTCTTTAAAGTGTTGGGGAAAGGCACAAAAGTGACAACATTCTGTATTCATGGTGGTGTAGATCAAGATCCTCAGAAAGAACAATTGGAAAAGGGAGTGGATATTTTAATCGCAACTCCAGGTCGATTGTTTGATTTAGTAAGTCAAGACGTATTGAACCTCAGTCGAGTTGAGATCTTAGTGTTGGACGAAGCCGATCACATGTTGGATTTAGGATTTATAAAAGACATCAACGATTTGATGCGTCATTTGCCTAAAGCTCGACAAACTCTATTCTTTTCTGCAACCATTAACGAACGCATTAAAAAGCTAGCTTATTCATTAGTTACCAATGCGATTCGAATTCAAATTTCACCAAAAGATCCAGTTGCCAAAAACATAGAACATGCTGTCGCTTTTATAGAAATGGACGATAAGCGATTCTTCCTAGGTCATTTACTGCAAGAAAATGATGGATTAAAAACATTGGTTTTTGTGCGTACAAAAGTTCGTGCAGAACGATTGAAAAAAGCATTGGAGCGGGTTGAAATAGACTCTGAAACATTGCACAGCGATAAAGAACAAGCAGAACGAGAAAAAACAATGCGTAATTTTCGTCATGGTGATTTAAAAGTATTAATTGCCACCGATATTAGTGCAAGAGGAATAGACATTCCTGATGTAGAATACGTGATCAACTACGATTTGCCGGAGTCTCCTGAACATTACGTTCACAGAGTAGGACGTACAGGAAGGGGCGACAAGAAAGGACAAGCCATCTCATTTTGCAGCAAAGAAGAAAAGGAGATGCTTAAAACCATTGAAGAAAGTTTAGGGAAACCAATTGCTCGACTAGAGATTTCTAAAACGGACTATGATTACACGGTCAACAAAACGGAATCAAAAGAAGACGATTGGCAAGCATTGATGAATGATGCTGAAATGATTGAAAAAAAGATCAAAAAGAAGTTTAAAAAATAATTGAAACAATTACGTTAATTAAATAGTATAAAAATCATGAAAGCAATTAATTACATCACTTTAGCAATTTCTATTTGTTGCATTTGTTTGGTCGTTTATTCGTTTAAACTACAAGGTGGACTTTATGATTTCAAAACCATTACTGTTGTTGAATCTATCGTCCCAAACGGAATTGGCCGTTCTAGAATGATAGAAACACTAGAGGTGAAAGATTACAAAGAGTTTTCTAAAGTAATGTCTGAAGAAGATAATGAGCGAAATAAATCAGACAGAGGGGAAATTCGTGTAAAAAATTATGAAGAAACAAAGTTGCTAAACTTCTTTAATATCGGCGGAATTCGTTTTCAAAACATAGCTGCGAATGATGCCATCGTCAATTCAAGAGTCAGTCAATTTTTGGATGAAGGATGGGAAATTGTGAGTATCAACTCAGGAGTAGAATCAGTGGGAAGCGCTGATGACAATAACGGTTTATTCATCACGAGGTTTTACTTTAAGAAACAAATGAATTAGAAATTTTCATTACAAAATTAAAAGCCCTACTCATCATATTAGAATGAAGGGTAGGGCTTTCTTGCTAATTTAACTAATTATGACTTAAACTAAAGACAAGACAAACATTAAGATAAAAACGCTGCCTCAAATCTAAAAAAAAACAAAAATTGGATTTAATTTAAAAATTTACTAACCTAGTATTCTAAATCTAATTATTATGACAGCAACTACAAAAGTACCAACTTGGTTTAAAGTGACGGCAATCATTGCCTTAATTTGGAATTTATTAGGCGTAATTGCCTATCTAGGGCAAGCGTTTATGCCCCCAGAATTATTAGAAGCAATGCCTGAAGCTGAAAGAGCATTGTATGAAAACACACCGGCATGGGTAACTGCAGCATTTGCTACAGCAGTATGGGGTGGTGCACTGGGAAGTATACTTTTATTGTTGCGCAAAGCAGCCGCTGTTCAAGTGTTGATTATCTCCTTAATAGGAATTGTAGCCCAGCTATCGTGGAATTTATTTTTTGGCAAAACAATGGAAGTTTATGGGCCTGGCAGTATTGTAATGCCAATAATGGTATTATTAATCGGAATCTATTTGGTTTTCTTTGCCAAAAGTTCAAAAGCTAAAGGTTGGATAAACTAATTTAAGGGAGTTTGAGCCAGATCAACTATTTTTAATAGGCTCTATTTCCTGAAGTAGGGCCCTTTTTTAATATTGAATGTTATAAATACTCTATTGGATTATTAATTTGAGGTTTAAACTAATAAAAATAGTCATTCGATAATGGGATTAAACCCTACAATAATCGATAGTCCAACAAGAATGATTGTTGGACTGTCGGTACAAATGAGTTACAACAATATGCCAATCCCTCAACTGTGGGAGAAATTTAAACCCATGGTTGGGGAAATTGCGCATAAAAAGGAGGCCTTGTTTTATGCCATTCAAGTATACACGAAAGGTCATTTTGAGACTTTTGATCCTGAAAAGGAGTTTGAAGTTTGGGCAGGTGTAGAAGTGACTAATTATTCAGCGGTTTCGAATGCGTTTTCTAGAATAGAAATTGCAGCAGGCAAGTATGCTGTATTTACATTAATCGGTTTGGAAATAGGTAATTTATATGCTCGAATTCTCTCAGAATGGATCCCTAATTCGGGTTATTCCTTAGCCGATCGACCGCACTTTCAAGTCATGGGTGCTCAATACAAAAACAAACAACCTGATTCTGAAGAAGAGGTATGGGTTCCCTTTCGATGAGCGGTACTTTTGTCAGTATTTCAACTCACTGTTGTCCGACAAAAAATAAAAGCATATCGAATTAAAATAGATATTAAATCATATCTAAGTTGTAATCATCACTCAATTCATTAAAAATAAAAAATCCATTTAATTAATGTTAAATAGGGCTTACTTTTTTTGATTTATATTTTTCATTTTTTTGTCCGCCAAAAAAACGAAACAAAAAAAGCTCGTCCTTTGAATTTTTATTTCCTCCAAATTTTATAAATCCTAAGTTCAGCCGGGTGATCTCCAATCACAGATTGGAGCTTCCCGGTTTCTCTAGGGATTCATTTTATTTTCCAAAAACAAAAATTCAAGGGACAACATCAAAATTAGCATTTGTTTTCAATTCGAAATTTTAATCGGACAACAATGATTTCGAATACAAAATTTTATAACCTTTAGCTTCAATTTTCAATAGTTGTTAAAATAGGATAAATCCGTTTCTTCTTCTTCCTGTTTACCTCCATTTTTTATGTTTCTGCCTTTATAGGTATGGTAGTTGTTCCGATAGAGGTAATTCTAAAACATAAAAAAAACGAGATGAGTAAAACGATATTATTAAATAATCGCCCGGAAGGGACACCAGAATTATCAGACTTTAAAATTATTGAAGAAGAAACACCGAAACCAGTTGATGGGGAAGTGTTATTGAAAACACGTTATGTTTCTGTAGATCCTTATTTGAGAGGGAGAATGCGTGATCAGAAATCATACATTCCACCTTTTAAGCTAAATGAGCCTATTTCATCTGGCGTGATCGCAGAAGTAATGGAATCCAATCACAACAGCTTTAAGAAAGGAGATTTTGTCAGTGGAATGTTGGCATGGAGTCAATTTCAAGTCTCTAATGGGAAAGGATTGACAAAATTAGATCCAGAAGCAGCCCCTTTATCAGCTTACCTTGGTGTAGTTGGAATGACTGGATTAACCGCCTATTTTGGATTGATGGACATTGGGAAACCTAAGAAAGGTGAAACCATAGTCGTTTCAGGAGCTGCAGGAGCAGTGGGAAGCGTGGTAGGACAAATTGGAAAGATTAACGGCTGCCGCGTGATTGGAATAGCAGGAACGGACGAAAAAGTAGAGCTACTAAAATCCAAGTTTGGTTTCGATGCTGCAATCAATTACAAAACAACGACTGACATGAAGGCAGCTATTGCTGAAGTGGCACCAGAAGGAGTAGATGTTTATTTTGATAATGTAGGTGGAGAGATTACAGATGCTGTGATGCAAAATGTAGCAAGAAATGCTAGAGTAGTAGTCTGTGGCGCAATTTCTGTCTATAATGACTCCGAACCCCCAATGGGTCCTCGTGTAACTCCTACGCTCATTAAAAATAGTGTGTTGATGCAAGGATTCACAGTTGGGAATTATGCGAATCAATTTGAGGAAGGAATGAAACAATTGTCAGCTTGGTTAAAAAATGATCAACTGAACTATTCAGAAACAATCGTGGAAGGCTTTGAGCAAATTCCACAAGCTTTTTTAGACCTCTTTGAAGGAAAAAATAAAGGGAAAATGATTGTAAAGATTTAAATCGAATCCATTAATTGATTCATTATTCATTAAAAAAATAAAGAAACATGACTATCGAGAAAAAACAAGTATTAGTAGCAGGAGCAAACGGAACAACAGGAAAATTCATTGTCAATTTATTGAAGGATTCTACCGCATACGAACCAATTGCAATGGTACGAAAAGAAGAACAACAACAATCCTTTGAAAAAAATCAGATAAAAACAGTCTTAGCGGATTTAGAAGGTGATATCAATCATGCGTTAAAAGGCATTGACAAAGTCATTTTTGCAGCAGGTTCAAAAGGAACCAATGTTATTGGTGTCGACCAAGAAGGCGCCAAGAAGTTGATGACAGCAGGAAAAGAAGCAGGCATTTCAAAATACGTCATGTTGAGTTCTATGGGAGCTGATAATCCATCCAAAGCAGAAGACTTGAAAGATTATTTAGTTGCCAAACAAAACGCCGATAAATTCTTGAGGGCTTCTGGGTTAAATTATACGATTGTACGACCAGGCACATTGACGAATGAAGATGGAAATGGAAAGATTGAATTAGAAGAAAAATTAGGAAAAAGAGGAAAAATTACCAGACAAGATGTGGCTAAAACATTGGTTGAAGTATTGGATGATAACATATTGTTGAACCAAACTGTTGAGATCTTGAGTGGTGAAGAATTAATCATAGAAGCGGTAAATTAAAGGTTCTAAATTAGATATTTGAAATTTTACCGTTTACGAAAAACATTAACTTAAAAAAGAGAAAATATGAAATTTAAAAGATCAGCGAGTGCTCAATGGAAGGGCAGTGGAAAAGAAGGAAAAGGAACGATAACGACACAAAGCACTGTATTGGATAGTGCTCAGTATTCATTTGGAACTCGATTTGAGAATGGAAAAGGAACCAATCCGGAAGAATTAATTGGTGCAGCACACTCTGGTTGTTTTGCCATGCAATTGAGCTTTTTATTGGGCGAAGAAGGATTTACTCCTGAATCGTTGGATGTGAAAGCAGATGTAAATTTTGAGGATGGAGAAATCAAGCTCATTACTTTACATTTAAAAGGCAGTGTTCCAAAAATAGAGGAGACAAAATTCAAAGAAATTGCGACTAAAGCAAAAGAAGTTTGTCCCATTTCAAAATTATTGAATACTAAAATTGAGCTAAATGCAGAACTCCTATAAAATAACGGAGTGATTGAAAAAGTTAAAGCCATCTCGAAAGGGATGGCTTTTTTTTGTCTAAAAACTGTTTTAAATCTTTGGGATAAAACTTAGATTAGCACTGGAAATAAAAAAGATATGAATCGATTCGACCGAGTAACCGCACTATTAATTCAACTCCAATCCAAAAAAGTAGTGAAAGCGCAAGATTTGGCCGATCGGTTTGAGATTAGCCTGCGGACAGTTTACAGAGACATTAGAACGTTAGAAGAAGCTGGAGTTCCCATTTATGGAGAGGCAGGAGTGGGTTATTCCATCATGGAAGGTTATCGACTGCCACCAGTATTGTTTACCCGTGAAGAAGCGACGGCATTAGTAGCAGCTGAAAAAATGATGGAAAATTTTACCGATTCTGCCACTCAAAAGAACTTTCAGTCTTTTCTATTTAAAGTGAAATCGGTATTGAATACCAATGAAAAAGACATGGTGGAATCATTGGAAGATCAGATCTTAATTCGGAAAAGGAAAAAGCCAGCTGCCGGACCTGAGAATGCATTGGACATCGTACTGAAATCTATTTCTAGTAAATCTGCCATCCGAATTCAGTATAAAGCATTTGGAAAAGAGGCATTGACCAATAGAATAGTGGAACCCATTGGAGTTTATCATGAAGAAGAAAATTGGTACACCGTTGGATTTTGTCATTTGCGACAAGAATATCGAAATTTTCGAGTAGATCGGATGGAATCTATTGAAATGCTAAACACCAAACAAACGGAAGAACGAATCTCCTTCTCCGATTATCAAAAGCTAAATAATGAATTTCCTGATTCTTGCGAAAAAGTAAAAGTAGTGCTCCAAATAGATGAAAAAATTGCACGATTCTTAAGTAATCGCAAACAGTTTTACGGATTTATTTCAGAGAGAAATTTAGGAGATATTGTAGAAATGACTTTTGAAACCACCTACTTAAATGACGCCTTTGCAAGGTGGTTGTTGATGTTTGCAGACTATGCAACAATCCTAGAGCCATTGAGTTTGAAGGATAGAATGATGGAAATTATTCAACAAATTGAAGAAAAACATCAATTGCAGAAATCCTACTGACAAAGGGTTGTCACTGGCTGCATTTAGATTTGTAGTCTAAACCAACAAACCCAAGTTCCATGGAGTTAGTAGAAGTAGCAGTTGCCAATCAAGTATTCGTGTATCGCACCAACGTAAAGGATGAGACCGTAGCTGAAATTATTGAATCTCAATTAATGACCTTAGAAGGGATTTTTGAAGTTAGTTTCGATTTAGAAGATTGGGAGAATGTACTAAGAGTGGTTGGAAATGGCGCGATCGAAATTAAATCCATTCAACAACTCATTAGTAATTTTGGATATTCAATTAGTGAATTAGAATAGAAGTAAATTTTTTTATTTTAAGCAGTTAGCTCAATTTATTTAAACTTATTTATTAAGTAAGTCGATTCGTTTTAGTAGTATAATTTTCTTTTTATTGCTCATATTATATATCCTTATCCCCAAATTCAGGGAGAAGTAAATTTCACGGTATCCAGTCAGAAAACAGGGTTTAAATCTTTTCATATTTGCAGCGTCAATTAGACAAACATTAAAAATTGAAAAGATGAAAACATTAACATTTACAATTATCATTCTTCTCCAGATAGCTACTCCATTATTGGCACAATACTCTTCTACCAACCAAATTCAAGTGAACACTCAAGTGGAAGATGGAATCACCATTTTAAATTGGGAGGTAAACCGAGAAGTAAACAGTAGCTATTTTATAATTGAACGATCCATTAATAACGAGGCATTTGAGGTGATTGATACCAAAAAAGCAAATAGTTCGACCTTCAAAACGACCCATTACAACTACGAAGATGTTGAAAACACTTCCAGAAATTCGCAATACCGTGTCAAACTGGTTCTAATGGATGGACGTGTTAATTACGCAACTACTGAAATAACCATTGATTCCAACTTCGCAAGGATTGTTGCAAAGTAATTAATAATCAGCTAAATTTAGTTGCACAAAATTTCTATTTAATTCACTTAAATCCATAAAAATGAATAATGAAGAATCGAACACAGCGCCTATTAATGTTAGAGGAATGTACTTTTATCCTGATGGAAAAGTTGGAATCAATTATTTAATTGGTTTAGCTGACCTTCATGAAGCAGAGGGTCTTCAAAACAGCTTCTTCTGGGCTAGTGCTAGTGAATCCTCAGTTGAATTCTGTTATAATTATAATGGATTTGAGCCTAGTTCAGAAGTAAAAACATACTTGATACCTCCTTTTTATAATCAACAATTTTTGGGAGGTGAATTAAAGGAGTATTCATTAGAAGTTACCAATTTCACAAATACTTCAGAAACGCAAACAACTAAAATAAAGCCAACTAAATCAAAGGGGTTGGGATTGGAAAGTCATGAGTTGGATCAACCTAGAGTTGTAATCATAAAGAGTTCAACCAATTCGGCTAATTATTTTGTTTTAATTTTTGTAAAAACAGAGGTTGCTAACGACAGAAATTTACAAGTTGGCACATCGGAATCCTCTATAAATTGTTCATACACTCCCAACCAAACTTCACCAATAACCGAGTCAGAATACGTAGTAGCAGTTACTTTGATTCCTTCAACAAAAGACCAATTCACTGAAGTGGTGATTACCAATAACGATGGTGGAACAACAACCACTGAGATTACAACTGAAATGTATGACAACTCTGATTCAATTTAAACTATAAGTATTGAGCAAGTTAAAAACACTTCTACTGGTTGTTATTACCATATTGTCTTTTTCAAAGGGTTCTTCACAAACTCTAGATACGACTGCATTAATGGATAAAGTTTACAAAGCATTTGAGTTGGAAAACTCGAATCCTGAAGGCGCTTTACTATTGGCAAAAGAGGTTTTAAGAACTTCAGAACAATTCAATTATGAAAAGGGAATTGCCTATGGTTGTTTGCGGATTGGATCTATTTGGAATTCTAAAGGAAAGAATGGTAATGCACTAAATTATATTCAGAGAGCCTATGAAATTCGGAAGAAATTGAATGATTATGAAGGTGCCGCGAGTGCTTGTAATGAGTTGGTTTATATTCATACAGAAACAGGAAAGTTAGAATTAGCGTTCAATTTTGCTTTGGAATCAGTTCGATTTAGTGAGTTATCAGGAGATACAATAAGTTTGGTAAATTCTTTGAATGAATTGGGAGTATTGTATTCTCGATATAGAAATGATGCGTCAAATGAATATTTCGAAAAGGCATTACAACTTGCCAAATTAATACATTATGATATTGGAATAGCGCATGCTGAAGGAAACTTCGGAATGTATTATTTTTCCAAAAAAAACTACAATCAGGCAATAGTACATTTTGGTTTAGCTATAAAATTATTTCAATATTTAGGTGATCATTTAAATACAGCAAATTTATTGAGCAATTATGCTTCAGCAAAGGCAGAGTTAGGAGACTATTTATCAGCAAGTAATTATTATAGCAAAGCACTAAAGATTTATAATCAGATTGATTTAGAAACCAGTCAACCTCTTTTATATTACAATTTAGCGAATGTCTATAATAAAAGAAACATGCCGGATAGTGCCATTTATTATGCAAAATTCGCATTAAATGATGCTGAAAAGAGAGGAGATTTAAATATTCAATTAGAGTTAAAGCGTGCGTTAGCAATTGCATATAGTGATCAAGCTGATTTTAAAAATGCCTACCTCAATCAAGTTGAATACTCCAAGATAAGTGACTCATTATTAAACTCTGAGAAAGTTTCTAGTATTTCCGAAATGCAAACCAAATATGAAACTGAAAAAAAGGAGCAACAGATTGAGGTATTGAATGAAAAAAACAAAACGAAAGAGGCGGAAAGAAAGGTATTTTTAAGAACAGCCACTATTATCGGATTGCTGTTAATTGCAGCCCTTGTTTTCTTTATTCAACGAAGTAGAATGGCGAAGAAAAATGCGCTGATTACTGAGCAACGCATTGAAGCAATCCTAGATGAACAAGAAATTAATACCTACAACGCTATGCTAGAAGGGCAAGAAGAAGAACGTATGCGTATTGCCACAGATTTACATGATCGATTGGGCAGTATGCTTTCCACCGTTAAATTACTATTTTCTGCTTTGGACGAAAAAATTGACCTCAATCAATTGGAAAACAGACAACAATATGAGAAAGCCAATTACTTGATTGACGAAGCCTGTGTAGAAGTGAGAAGAATCTCGCACAACTTAGGAACTGGAATGGTTGCAAACTTTGGCTTAAACAGGGCATTGGAAGAGCTGTGCGAAAGTATTGATCAAACTCGAAAGATACATTGCCAACTTCAAATTTTTGGCATTACAGAATTGAACTTGCCCATAAACATAGAAGTAGGAATCTATCGGATGGTGCAAGAAATAGTAAACAATAGCCTCAAGCATTCCCAGGCAAAGAACCTGAACATTCAACTGAACCAAGAAGAAGATTTAGTAAGAGTGATGGTTGAAGATGATGGAATAGGATTTAACATTGATGAATCTGGAGAGAAAGGAGGCATGGGATTGTCCAATTTGGAACAACGAGCCACTAAACTAAACGGAACGCTGCATATCGACTCACAAAAAGGCAAAGGCGTTACCACAATAATCGAAATTCCATTAAATTTAGACGCATGATAAAAGTTGTGATAGTTGATGATCATCAGATTTTTGTGGACGGCGTTAAGGCTCTTTTGGAACAAATGAACGAAATTACCGTGGTTGGTGAAGCAAACAATGGAGTTGAACTGATTGAATGTCTATCCAAAACGGAATGCGATGTGGTTCTGATGGATGTTAATATGCCAATAATGGATGGAGTAGAAGCCACCCAAAAAGTAACGGCGGCTTATCCCAACTTAAAAGTATTAATGCTGACCATGCACGACAGAGCAGTTTATATTGAGAAATTGATCAAAGCAGGTGCATCTGGGTATGTATTGAAAAATACCAAAAAGGAAGAGCTTCAAACGGCTATAACAGCCGTTTATAAGGGAGAAACCTATTACAGTGCTGAAGTTACAAAGCGAATAATGGAAGGGCTGCAGAGGAAAAGTAGTGCCCAAAAAAGTGTGGGAAATGTTTCCTTAACTGATCGAGAAATAGAAGTAATTAAGCTAATTGTAAAAGAATTGACGACGCATGAGATTGCTGATGAATTGTGCATTAGCCACCATACGGTGGAATCTCACCGAAAGAATTTAATCAGCAAACTCCAAGTAAGAGGGATCAGTGGGTTGGTAAAATATGCAGTAGAATCAGGCTTGGCGGATTAATAGTCGGTTAATTGAAAACTAACCAAATCTAGTGGAGTAGTTTTAATCCTGGTAATTATAAAATTCAAGTGCAAACAGAAAACGGCATGGAAGTGAAGAAGTTTGTGAAGCAGTGATTTAAATAAATTAGTATTTTGTGCGCTTTAAACCTTAAAACATCTTTATGAAAAATGTTTCTTTTAAAAGTGCTATTCTTTTGGCGCTAATTCAATTTATTTTGATTGTACCTTATAGTGAGGCTCAAACTGTAAGGTTTGGAGCAGATGGTAAGGGAGAAAACTATTACTCATCTAAAATGAATCCAATGGGGTATTGTAATGGTGATTACTATTCAACTTTTACGAATGACCTTGGAAAGGTATTTTTAGAAAAAGTAAATAAAAATTTGAATCTATTGTGGTCAAAAAAGATATTGAAGATATCTCCCCAATCATATAGTTATGGTATTATTTACAAAAACAAAATCCATTTATTTTATGGCGAGTTCAATAACTCGAAAAGTACTTTTGAAGTAAAGTGTCAGGTTTATAACCTTGAAGGAGAAGAGTTGGAAATAAAAACAATAGGTGAAGTTTCCTATAAAGGAGCGCTTAATTATGGTGAAGTAGAATTCTTAGCTGAAAAATCAGCTGATGATAGTCAAGTTGCTATTTTAGTGCAGGTCACTGTTGATAAATATATGAAATCACAAGCTACCATCTTTTCTATTGAGATGAGTGATTTGGGAAATGTAAATCAGCATTTAATAGAACAGAAACATCCTACTGAACAGAGTACTCAAATTAGAGATTTGGTAATTAGTAATTCAGGGCATGTTTATGGAATTCTTCGTCATTATTGGAATAGCTCAAAAAATAATGACTGGATTCTTTCAGTAAATGAAGAAGGGGAAAAAAATGTCAAGCCATTAGAATTTAAAGAAAATTCGTTCTGGTATTCATCAATGGCATTGGATGAGACTAAAGATGAAATCAATATTGCGGGTTTATATGTTAGTAAGACTGCAGATGAGGATAATAGATATCAAGGGTTCTATTTTGCCAAATACGATGCCGAGACCTTAGAAATAAAGTCTTTGGATTCTAGACCAATAGATGCTGAATTAATGACCTTTTTGGATGCAAGATTTAAAACCAATAAAAGTGAAGTTCAGTTTACCGGATTTTATTACCCACAGGTATTTCCTGCAAACAATGGTGGAGGATTTATTATTTTTGAGCATGACAACGCTTATGTTGCATCTGACTTAATTATATTTAATTATGATGAAGAAGGTAAGTTGAATGAACGTTGGATGCTACCTAAATACAATACTGGATCACAAGCGAATGGCTATTTTGCAAGTGTAGCTAACGAATCACTTAATATTATCTATAACGATAACGATAAGAATAGACTATCGAAAGATATGAGTGGAGCATCTCCAGCATTTAAACCGGTTCATAAAAAAACAATAACATTACTTACTGAAATAGAAGCGGGGACAGCTCCTAGAAAAAAGGTTCTTTTTAATGTAGGAGAGAAAGGTGGTTTTTTTGTAATTAACAAAGCAATTAAAGTAGATCAAGACATTTTTTTCCAAATTGCAGATGATAAGAAACATCGATATGGAATTATAAAGATGTAATTTCATCTAAAGAGTAAGCACAATAAGATAGTTCATAGTGAACTACAAATAATAAAGATTCAGAAAATATAGATATACTTGTAAAAAAATAATTCCATGGAAAAATCAATTAACAAATTACTTTACGTTTCATTCGTTACAGCACTTTTGAGTGCTACTTCTTGTAAAAAGGAAGATCCGGTTACTCCTGTAGCACCAGTAACTCCTACTGTAACATCAACTTTCTGCTACAATTTTAGCAATTCCGTTTTGCCTTACGACAGCATTAGCGGAGGCTCATTTATTACTGCTACTAACAACGATGGATTCTATGAGGTTGACCTTGGATTTGCGTTCAATCTTTGTGATAAAAGTTTTAGTAAGTTGTATATTGAGTCAGATTATTACAGTACCACTTTTACCTATAAAATATCGAATAACAATACAGACCTTAGAGATTACTACTTTGTTGCTCATGGGGATTTAGACCTAGAGCCAAAGTATAATTCTAACTTTGAGGTTGTATCAAAATTGGTAAAAACAACCACAGGATCAGCAGGGAATAAAGTCACTACTATCGAATTTAGAGAGTTGAATTATTATGACTTTGACACCCAATCTTACAGTACAGTAAATTATAAAATGATATTTAGGCAAGCCGATAATTCCGTTTCTTATCATTATGGCCCAAATGATTTAACAGTTGATTTTAGGAAAAATGCTTTTGAGCAATTTCCAATTGGTTTATATTCAACTTTAGAAAATGATGGATTGTTTCTTAAAGGAGATCCGAGCACCCCAACAACTGTTATAAATGGCTATGTCTCTGCAGTAAATAAATGGCCATTGAAAAACACCCATTACAAATTCACCAAAAAATAAACTCAGCTAATTAGCTAGAATATAATCGGAAAAGTACCTTAAAGTCGGAATAAATTTATTCCGACTTTTTTTGATCTATTTTTTCTAAGTTTTGATCTAAAGTTGATACTACAAGTTGAATTACTTTTTAGAGATTAGGTAATATTGTAGGCGCATAGTTCAATCGAAATGATTTGACCGTTTAGATAAAAACATATAGAGGTCATTATCATTGATCATTAGAGATTAAATAAAAAGCATGTTTAAACGTTATTGCCAATAAATTAATAGTAAATCTTTTGAAAACAAACCTTTTCTTATTCATCTCGATTCTTTTTAGCATTCAATTGGCCGTTGGTCAAGTTCAGGAAGAACCAAATAAAAAGAAGTATACCATTAGTGGTTATGTAAAGGAAGAGGGAAGTGGAGAATTGTTAATTGGCGCCACAGTTTATATTCCTAGTTTGAAAGTGGGAACAGCAACCAATGCCTATGGTTTTTATTCCATTACATTAACAGAAGATTCTCTTCAACTCATAGTTTCTTATGTGGGGTATACTACAAAAGCTTTTCAAGTAAATTTAACTGAGAACGTCAATTTAGATGTCGCAATTTCAATCGGCACAAACATAGATGAAGTTCAGGTTGTAGCCAGTCGAAAACAAAAAATTAGTGAAACAACTCGAATGAGTGTAATCGAAATACCAATTAATCAGATAAAAGACATCCCCGCACTTTTAGGGGAGAAAGATGCTTTAAAAGTTATCCAATTAATGCCAGGAGTTCAATCAGGAAGTGAGGGAAA
The DNA here is from genome assembly GCF_055129545.1 of Acidiluteibacter sp. NCBI lineage: Bacteria > Pseudomonadati > Bacteroidota > Flavobacteriia > Flavobacteriales > Cryomorphaceae > Acidiluteibacter > Acidiluteibacter sp. The sequence goes on from NZ_JBSRUB010000003.1 coordinate 134,211, forward strand.
TAGTGGATTGTATGTTAGAGGCGGCGGACCTGATCAGAACCTAATTATTTTAGACGATGCCACTGTTTATAATGCGTATCACCTTTTTGGTTTCTTTTCTCTTTTCAATGGAGATGCACTAAAAAGTGTAGAATTGACCAAAGGAGGTTTCCCAGCCCGATATGGAGGTCGCTTGTCTTCTGTGTTGGACATGAAAATGAAGGAAGGTAATAACGAAGTCTTTAAAGGTGAAGTAGGGATTGGATTACTTTCTTCTCGCTTAACTATAGAAGGGCCCTTAAAAAAAGGAAAATCTTCATTCTTGCTCTCCGGGCGAAGGACTTATATCGATGTATTGACTCGACCCTTTATGCCTTCTGATGAGCAATTTGGTTATTATTTTTATGATTTAAATGCCAAAGTAAATTATGATTTTGGAAGTAAAAATAAAATCTACATTAGTGGCTACTTTGGAAAAGATCAAGCAAGTGCAAAATTTGATGGGGGAGATGAAGAAGCTAAATTATATTGGGGAAACATCACAGGAACAGCGCGGTGGAACCACTTATTTAACGAACAACTTTTCGCAAATACCTCTTTCATTGTCAGCAATTATGATTTTGCAATTAGCAATAAAAGCAAGTTTGATACTGAGGAATATGAATTTAGAACCTCGTCTGGTATTCGAGATTATTCGTTAAAAATAGACCTGGATTATCGTCCTTCACCGAAACATTCCATTAGAGCTGGATTAACGTCAACCTATCATCGATTTACTCCAAGTGCGGTTGTGCTAAAAGATGATGCAATTAATTCCTACAAAAATGAGGTAACCAGGATTAAATCACTTGAAAATGGAGTATATGTAGAAGATGATTATGCATTTAATAATCGACTTAAAATTAATGCTGGGGTTCGATTTAGTCACTTCTTGAATGAAGATCGCAACTATTTTCGACCAGAGCCACGAATAAGTGGAAGGTACCTAATTAGTGAAGATTTATCTGTAAAGGCTTCATTTGCGAGCATGAATCAATACATTCATTTATTGACCCAGACGGGACTCGGATTGCCGACCGATTTATGGGTGCCATCCACCAAAAGGGTGGCTCCTCAGCAATCCAATCAATTTGCAGTGGGCTTAGCGAAAGACCTGACAAAGCTCGACCTTACCATTTCTATTGAAGCCTATTACAAAAAGTCGGATGATATAATCGCCTACAAAGAAGGGGCTAGTTTTTTGGACTTAGATGTATTCGATTTTGATGGAAATGGCGATGAAAATACTGAAGGATATAGTTGGGAAAAAAACATTACTTCTGGTCAAGCATGGAGCTCAGGGGCTGAATTTCTAATCCAGAAAAAGGTAGGGAGATTTTCAGGTTGGATAGGATATACGCTAAGCTTCACCCAATTTCAGTTTGACTCTTTAAACAATGGAGAGAAATTTTGGGCGAGGTATGACAGAAGACACGATATTTCTGTTGTCGGAATCTATAAGCTAAAGGAGAACACAGAAACCGGAAAGAAAATTACCCTTTCCGCTACATGGGTGTATGGTACAGGAAATGCCATTACACTCCCTGAAAGCCAGTATAGAGCAAGCTCTAACGTGGATAATGGGATAAATTATACGCAGGTGAGCGATTATAGCGCTGTTAATGATTTTAGAATGGCTCCTTATCATCGATTAGATTTTGGTGCTCAATTTCATAAGAAAAAGAAAAGAGGGGAACGGACGTGGGAAGTGAGTTTTTATAATTTATACAACCGTCAAAACCCATTCTTTTATTACTCTGACACTGATTATAAAGGCAATACCATATTGAAACAGGTATCTCTTTTTCCTATTCTCCCATCCATTTCTTACTCTTTTAAATTTTAGTAGAATGAAAAAGTATTTATCCATAATTGCAACGATAAGTATACTGATGACTCTTTTTTCATGCGAAAAGGAAGCAAAAGACATTGAATTGCCCAAAGCGGACCCCAAATTAGTTGTTTATGGATTCTTAAGTCCCTCTGATACGCTCATCGAAATCGAACTCTCTAAATCAGTCCCTTACTTTGGTGAGCAGAATGGGAGTATAGACGATCCTGTTATTGATGCCACGGTTCTTTTAAGTTCAGAAGGTAAAACCATCCTCATTCCCTATTCAAATGATTCGAGGACTTATCGTGTCCTAAATTTAGCTTCCTTTCCAATTTTATCAGGGAAAACCTATCGCCTTGAAATTAGTTCACCAGGAGGGTTTTATGTTTCGTCCGAAACAACAGTTCCTGAAAGTTCTCCCCAACAAGTTAGGGTAGAAGTAGACTCTTCATTGAGAACCACAAATGGATTTTCAGAAAAAATATATCGAATTCTTACGAGTTGGAATGACGAACCTTCACAAACAAATTTCTACCAGAATCAACTTAAAATATATCAAGATAGTCTTAAAAATGAGCAACTGGCCTTCACTTTCTGTAATTATTTAAAAAGCGATGAGGGTAAAAATGGTCAAGAATTAAGATTGAGCTGTCGCTACGCTAGTTATTATTCCGAATTCGACTCAATTAGCAATGGGATTAACGGAATTTCAATACTTTATACGACAGATATTTCCTATTATAAATACCATTTATCGCTTGAAAACTACATTGAAGACAATCCATTTGCCGAACCTTCGCGAATTTATTCTAATATCGAAGGTGGTTTGGGATGCTTTGGTTCGTATTTGGCTACCGTCGTAGAATTTTAATCGCAAAGACCATTAATTTGCATTTTATGAATCAAAGCGGTTTTAAAACCTCTATTTTTGGATGATCCAATTAATTGCAATAAGTTGAAAATTGATTCTTTAGCGAAAGCCCTTAAAAGAAATAGAAAGTGATTTACCACCAACTTTAATCCGAATACATCAATCCTATTTTATAAACAAGAATTACATTGAGCAGAAGTCGTGTAATCATCTTATAATTAGAGATAATAAAATTCCTATTTCAAGGGATTATCGAGAAAATATTGATCAGTAGGTTAAGTTACTTTTATTAGATTAATTTTCAATCTTGGTCATTCACAACAAAAAGATGTCATCCACTACATTTTTCGTAGACTCCATTTTTCACATTTTATTTTTGACGAAATGAGTCAAAACGGCTCTAGCAAATAACATTAGTCTTATAAACCAATTTTATGAAAAAGAGAAAATTAATTCTATTTCAATTTTTAGCTTCTTATCTATTGCCCTCATTGATGTGTATTGGAATAGCCAGTACTGTTCAAGGACAACAAGTATTTCCTTCTCAAGTAGTAAAGACATTAGCTACGAGTCAAATGGGGATTGCGAAAAGCAAAACTCAACCGAACATGAATAAAGCTGGAACTATAATTTGGGGAGCAGGCTCTTCTGATACAACTTCTAGTGCTTTGGGTGAATTTAAAAATGGTTTTAGTTTTGGAACTCCGCCAACATTTAGTTCACAGTGGTCAGCAATTTCTATTAATGAATCTGCAGGTAATGTTACCCCCGGAAATGCGTATTGGGTAAGAAATACAACAGGAACCAGCCAAGGAGCATATTTTGGAACTACACCGCCTATGGCTTCACCGACTCGTGCTAATGGAGTGGCAATTTTTGATTCAGACTTTTTGGACAACGGTGGTGTCGCAGGAGCTTTTAACCAAGGAACTTCACCTTCAAGACACAAAGGGGAGTTAATTTCTCCATCTTTCGACCTTACAGGCTATACTGATACTGCAATTGCTTTAAATTTTTTCTGTAAGTGGAGAAATTTTCAGGTTACAGAATTCTCCGCGTCTATTTCAGTGGATGGAGGTCTAACTTGGACCACTAGCTCAATTATGAATGCATTGCCCTCTTCAATTGGAGCTGCAGTAGAAGGGCCAGTATCTATAGTATTTCCGAACTTAACTTCAGGTGTAACTGTACTTTCGAATTGTAAGATTAAATTCACCTTCGATGGAGATTATTATTTTGCAATGATCGATGATGTGAGTCTAACATCAGCTAATCCTTATGATTTAACCATTGAGGAGGCTGATCCGGTTGGAAATAATTTAACAGCTGCTTTTTACAGTGTTCAAGTGACACATAATGCTGTTATTCCTATCGATCAAATCACAGGACAAGGATTGCGAATTGGAGCAAATGTTAAGAATTTAGGCTTTGCTGCTGTAATACCAGCTGATAATGCACATTTAAATTATACATTGGAGATAGAGTCGAATGGAAATTGGATATCAATGGGTGGGGGAGCTATACCAATTTCTAACATTAGTAGTGGTGGTCTTGGCACAGCTATCATTGATTCCCTTACAAGTCCATTTATGTCGGTAGGTAAATACCGAATGACCTATACAGCTGCCATGAATGGTGATGCCAATGCTTCCAACAATAGTTTAATTCAAAACTTTGAAATTGTGGCCGATAACCATTGGTCAAAAGTGGATTTAGATGCCAACAAACTTCCAGTTTATGACCGTCCTATTTTTCCTGGCGGAACCAACTTTAATCGATATGAATTTGGTTCTGTTTTCAGCACAAAAGATGGCCTTATTCTAGATTCCCTTGCTTATAACTACTACACGACAACCAACTATTCAGGTACGGGAAGTCAAGTAGTAAAAGTTTACGTTTACGAATGGAAAGACGGTGTAGCGGGAGGAACTGCAAACCTTATTGTTGATGACAGCCGTACAAGTGGAGAATTAGTGATTGTAGGAACAGGAGTAGATAGCCTTAGCGGATTATTTGCAAGTGGAGCATACAAACAATCAATGATTCACATAAAAGATGGTAACGGCAATCCGGTTGCATTGTTACCAAATTCTCACTATTTAGTTTCATTGGCTTTAGAAGGGAATTCTTTCACTTCAACGAATTCAATATGGTTAGCTGCGTCTACGGCAAAAAATTATGCGATGAATTTGGGTTATTCCAACGGACTAATTAAATCAGTTTCTAATTTATTTTTGGAAGATGGATTAGGAAATCCTTCCGGAAATTGGCTTGGTTTCGGCGCAGACATTGTTCCTTCTTTTGGGCTTTTTACCTCTTCGCTTTGCAGTGCATTTTCTGCAGCGATTACTTCTACTACCAACGTTAGTTGCAACGGTGGAAACAATGGTGCTACTGCTGCTAGTTCAACTGGTGGAACATCACCTTATACCTATTTGTGGAGCAACGCTGCAACTACAGCCTCAATATCCAATATAACTTCAGGAGCATACACCGTTACCGTAACTGATGCTAACGGATGTTCAGCTACAAGTTCGGCTACCATCACTGAGCCAGTATTTTTAGCAAGTTCATTGACATCAACGAACGTTAGTTGCAACGGTGGAAGCAATGGTGCTACTTCAGCTAGTTCAACTGGTGGAACAACACCTTATACCTATTTGTGGAGCAACGCAGCAACTGTAGCCTCAATATCTAATTTAACGGCAGGTGCATACACAGTGACAGTAACTGATGCTAACGGATGTATTGCTACAAGTTCGGCTACCATCACTGAGCCAGTAGTTTTAGCAAGTTCAATGACATCAACGAACGTTAGTTGCAACGGTGGAAGCAATGGTGCTACTACAGCTAGTACAACTGGTGGAACAACACCTTATACCTATTTGTGGAGCAACGCAGCAACTGTAGCCTCAATATCTAATTTAACAGCAGGTGCATACACAGTGACAGTTACGGATGCCAACGGATGTGTTACTGCTAGTACTGCAACCATTACACAGCCAACTGCACTGAATTCAAGCATTACGGCTACGACAAATTTGAGTTGTAATGGATCAGGAAATGGAACAGCAACAGTAGCTGGATCAGGTGGAACATCGCCGTATACTTATTTATGGAATACAGCTGCTGGATCACAAACCGCAGCAACAGCAACAACACTTCCAGCAGGTTCTTATAGCGTAAGGGTTACAGATGCCAACGGATGTACTGCTTCTAGTTCTGCAACCATTACTGAGCCAATTGTATTGTTTAGTTCATTGGCATCAGTAAACGTAAGTTGCAATGGTGGAAACAATGGAACGACTACCGTTAATTCTTCAGGTGGAACAACGCCGTATACTTATGCTTGGAGCAATGCCGCAACAACCATTTCAATAGCCAATTTAACTGCTGGGGCATACACAGTAACAGTTACTGATGCAAATGGATGTTCTACTGCAAGTACTGCAACCATTACCGAACCAACTGCATTGGCAAGTTCAGTGACATCAACCAATGTCAGTTGTAATGGTGGAAACAATGGAACGACTATCGTTAGTTCAACAGGTGGTACAACGCCTTATACTTATGCATGGAGCAACGCAGCAACTACCGCTTCAATAGCCAACATAACTGCAGGGGCATATACAGTAACGGTAACTGATGCAAATGGATGTACTATTACGAGTACAGCAACCATTACTGAGCCAGTCGCATTATCTGGTGCCATCGCAACAACGAATGTGAGCTGTAATGGTGGTTCAAATGGAACGGCAATACTAACCGCAGCAGGAGGAACCGCGCCTTACACTTATGCGTGGAGTAACGCGACAACGACCAATTCAATAACTAATCTATCTGCAGGGGCATACACCGTGACAGTGACTGATGGGAACGGATGTACATTAACCAGTTCAACTGCGATTACTGAGCCTGCAGCAATTGACACCACTGTAACTAACGTGAATTATGTATTGACCGCCAATCAAAGTGGAGCCACTTACCAATGGTTGGATTGTAACAACAACAATTCGCCAATAGCAGGTGCTACGATGCAATCGTATTCAGTGTTAGCTAATGGTAATTATGCAGTTGCCATCACTCTAAATGGATGTATTGATACATCGGCATGTGTTCAGATTGTGAATGTAGGAGTGAACCAACTTCATGTAGTAGAGCAAACATTGAGACTATTCCCTAACCCAAATAATGGTTCTTTTACCGTAGAATTAACCAATAAGGCAATGGGAGGAGAGCTTCAGATTTACAGCATTTCTGGTAAATTACTTCAATCAGTAATCGTTAATTCTCCAAAACAGGTAATTGATGCAACAGATTTAGCAAATGGAGTGTACTTTATTCGTTTACAGAATGAAGCCATCAGATTCATCATTGCACATTAATCATATTCCAAACTATAATGCGAATCCCCTTCATTGACTTGAAGGGGATTTTTTTATTTAAGCCTGTTTTCCACCAAAAAGTTGGACACAGAAGTTTCTTTTAATGGTATTTGACTGTGTGAATTTGTGGGAAGGGAGTTTTTAGTATTTTAGTCGCTATGAGGATTGTATCATTTGCAATAGTTTTGATTTTAAGTTTCAATTGTAGTTCACAAGAGAAAATTTCTAATAATAGGACCTTCAAAAAGGTTTTTACAGAATCAGAATTGAAAGATGCCGAAATAATCTTTGAATTCTTTAATCACTCAATTTGCGAGGATTTTGAGAACCTGAGTTTAGATAGCTGTTATGGTAAATTTCTAAAAGAGTTGATTAAAAAAGAAGCTTTAGGGAATATAGAACTAGACATCTCTTTTGTTAGTCAACAAGCAATGTACGAGAAGCTTGATTCTGCTACTTTTTTCAATTTTTGGCAGTTTGATAAAATGTGGCTTTCAAGAGAGAGAATAGATACGCTTAAAAGCATGACTTACAATTATGATGGAAGTTATGTGAAGTTTCTTAGAAAAGTTAGCCAAAGAAATAAAGCGGTGAAGCATTACCTCAATGAGTTTGAAATGTCAGGAGATGTTAGCCCCACAATGACCACCAGTATCTTAATGAAATACGATCACTATAAGATAAATGATATTAGGATCAAATTCATTTTAGCAATGCACTACCTGACACTAAACGATCAATGGTTTAGAAGAGAAAAGTATTAACTTATGCTAGTAAAAATTAATAGGTATGAATTAGTACTTTTTGGGTGATGTGTAGCATAAACGAATGTGTAAAAAGTAAGGAGGGGATTTTTTAATCATTATTCTATTGGTAACTTCCATGTATCCGGATTTCTCGTTTTTTAGTGCAAGTCAAAATAATTCAACTTTACCTTAATAAAAACATCTCAAGATTCAAGATAATTTCACTTTTAAATTCTATCTTACGGCCTTCAAATTGACTGAATTAATCCAATTAAGCAAGTATTTGAAATGAAAGGTATAAAGCGAACTTGGTTAACTGAGAAATAAAGAAAGTATTACAATATTGTTAATTCTAATGTGCAGAATAGAACGCTACTTAGTATTAAAATGCTTTATCAAATAGCCAGAAATATTTGAGGTCGAAATAATAAGTTTGATAGATTCATATAAAAACTTTGAAAAATCATTATCAAAATGAGTAATGAATTAGAAATAAAAAAGCAAATAGAAGAACTAGTAAAATCAGATAATGTTGATTATCAAAAATTTTTGGAGTTAACTTCTGATTTAATAAAGTTCGACCATGATAATTTAAGGTTTCGTACTGATGCAGGAACAATTGCCCATTTAGGTAGAGAAAGTATTAAAGATCATACTACTGCATTATTAGAATTGGTTAAAAATGCTTATGATGCTGATGCTGAAAGTGTTGAAATAGACATTGTCATTAATGATGATGAAAGCTATATTAGAATTGCTGATTCTGGAACAGGAATGTCACAAAATGAAGTGATTGAAAATTGGTTGAGAATTGGTTTTTCTTCAAAAAGGACAGAAACTATAAGTAAAAAAGAAAGACGAAAAACTGGTGAAAAAGGAATAGGGAGATTATCGGCAGATAGACTAGGTTCTTCGATTGATTTAATCACAAAAAAGACTGATACAAGTGTATTTGGATTACATATTGATTGGGATGATTTTAATAAACAGGGAATAGATTTATTATTAATCCCATTTAAGAAAATTAAAGTCCCAACTATTAAACTTCCTGAAATTGATAAGAAGGATAGTAATCATGGAACAGAAATTATCATCAAAGAATTAAGAAATAAATGGACAGACTCTGATTTTAAAAGATTATTCGAAGAATTATCAATATTAACATCTCCATTTAGGGTTATTAAGGATTTTCAAATTATTGTTAATACAAATCTTGAAACTGAGTATAAAGGTGAAATAAAACCAAAGGAGCATTTAAAACCTGAAATAGAAATTAGTGTTTATTATGATGGCGTCTCAAATGAAATAAAATATACCTTAAAAGATAAGTATAAAATAAGTAAGGAAATAGAAAAATCTATTGATTGGCATCAGTTAATACAAAAGCCAAAAGAAAAGGATAAGGTATCAAAGTTATACTTAAATGACATTAAAAAATATGATGTGACAGATTCTACACCATCATGTGGACCAGTTATTTTTGATTTAATGTTCTATCCTAGAGAATCTGCTTTTGCAAAAGATTCAGGTTTTACTTTAACAAAATTAACTGAATATTTAACTTACAATAGTGGTGTAAAGATTTATAGAGATAATATAAGTGTAAAACCTTATGGTTTTTCAGGTAAAGATGGAGAAGATTGGTTAAATCTTAGTGAAAGACAAGGGCAAAACCCTGCTGGTATTGGTAGGGAAGATTGGATGGTAAAAAATAACCAAATTTTGGGTGCTATCTATATTGCAAGAGATGAAAATGAAAACTTAGAGGATAGTGCGGCTAGGGAAGGCTTAGTGCATAATGAAGCTTATTATGATTTAAGAGCGCTTGTTCTTTGCGGAGTTAGACTATTAGAGCTTCATCGCCATAATGTAATAAAACAATTAAATGATGCAAATGGTGTTTCTAAACCTAGGCGTTCAAATAAAAAAATACTTGATGAATACAAAGAAGAACTAAATAGACTTAAAAAAGAGTTGGCTGAGATGCGAAAGATGGCAGAAGAAAATAATCATACTTATGTCTTAAATGCATCGTCACATGTAGATTCTTTTTTGAAACAAACAGAAGAAACGGAAAAAACAATAGAAGAAATTTTAAGTAAAAACAGAACATTAGGAGGATTAGCAACAATAGGAATAGCTTCAGCTGTTTTTGGACATGAAACACAGATGTCAATTTCTCAATTCAAAATGGCTAATGATGAAGCTATCGCTGCATTAAAGGCAACCCCACCTGATATAAAAGAAGCATTAGAGGAATTATATGATGCACATGAATATTCTACCCATGTCTCACAATGGGGGTCTTTTGCATTAACAAGAATAAAAAGAGATAAAAGGAAAAGAAAAGATGTTGATGTAACAGATTTAATTAGTAAAACTATTAGTGAGATTACTCGCACATTTTCAGCTAGAGGTATAAATATTGTCACAAAACTTGAAAGTGTTTCTGCTAAAACTTTTCCAATGGATATTGAAACCATATTCATTAATTTATTAACCAATTCATATTCTGCATGTATTCACAATAGTACTAGAAGAGAAATTTTAGTTGAATTAAAGAATAGTGAAAAAGATGATATAGAAGGTTTTGAAATTGTTGTTGCTGATACAGGAAATGGAATAATTGAAGAGCGAAGAGAGATTATTTGGGAGGCTTTATATACAACTAAAACGGATACAAAAGGAAATGAATCTGGAACTGGTTTAGGTTTAACAATTGTACAATCGATAATAGACGATTTGAGTGGGCATAGATTTGTAGAAAATGATAATAATTTAAAAGGTGCAAGGTTTGTAATCTGGTTACCAAAAAAATAGATTTATTATGGCATTAGTAGCAATAATTGATGATAGATTAAAAGAGAGGAAAAAACTAACTAAACGGATAGATAGGGATTTAAAGGAACAAGGTATTAATTGGGAAATTGGGCATTTTGACCCATTACCTAGAATAGAAGATTATTCTAATTGGATTGTAAATAATAAGGTTGTTATTCTTATTGTAGATGAACAATTAAAAGAAGGTAATGTAAGCGGAGTGCACGCTAACTATAATGGACATGATTTAGTGAGGGAAATTCGTAAAACAAACAAACAATTACCAATAGTAGTTATTGCCTCATATGTTGGTGGATCCGAACTAGAATCAATGAAAGGTGAGTTTGATGATATTATTTCGAGAGATGACTTTATTAAATCAGCTGAAAGTACGAAGCAATATGTAAACAGATTTATTAGATATACTCAGAAATATCTTGAGAATTTTGAAAAGGAATATGAGAGATTAGCGGAACTAGCCGAGTTAATTGCATTGGATGATGCAAATGATGAAGAAATTAAAGAACTTAAAGCTTTACAGGCGAAGCTTCATCTCCCACTTTCAACATTTATTGTAAAGGATAGAAAAGATTGGCTCAAAGAATTAGAGAATAAGAATCTACAGTTGGAAGAATTATCCCAAAAGCTGGAAAGCCTAATGAAAAAGTAGTTTAAGGGATGAAATGGACAGTTATTGATAAGACAAAAAGTAAAAGACCAAAAGTGGTTTCTGAATATAGTAAGTATAAACCATTTTTGAGAGAGGAAGCAGACAAAAAATGTGTCTATTGTGCTATTAATGAAAATCCAGGAGGTGGCTATGATCATTTTCATGTTGAGCATTATAAGCCGAAATCAATTCTACGATTTAAGAACCTAGAGAAGGATTTTATTAACCTTTTTTATTGTTGTGCTATATGCAATCGTTTTAAAAGTAATGATTGGCCTAACGATCCTGTAAAAGATCATTCAGTGGTTTCATATCCCGACCCGAACAAAACGGATTTTAATGAATTATTCACTATACAAGAAAATGGTAAGATTGTCGGGAATTACATTGCCTCGAAATATATTATCGAAAAAATAAACCTTAATCGTCCTCAATTAATAAATGAAAGAAGAACAGAACTAATTAAAGATGAGTCAGAAAAAATCATAAATAAGATTGAATTAATGATTCAAAAAATTGAATTAGAAGAAATAACTCCTGAGATTAATAAAATTATTTCTGATATGCTCCTACTTTCTTTTGCAACTCAAAAATTATTGTTAAAGGAGCGGGAAATTCCAAATTATGAACCAGCAGAAATAAGACGTGTAAAAAGATGACTGACAAAAAGCATACAGGTTCATATTACACTCCCAAAATTTTATCTGATTTTTTGGTTCAACATATTAGTTCTAAATATTTAAAAGAAGTCAATCTTAAAATTCTAGAGCCTAGCTGTGGTGAAGGACAATTTATCGAATCAATTGTAAATTCTCAAATATTTGATGAGAATCACAAGTTAGAATTAGACTTAATTGATATAAATTCTGATGAATTAGATAAAGCATTTAAATTAATTCCTAAACGTAAAGGATTAAAATCTAGAAAAATAAACGAAGACTATTTGAAGTTCTTTCTTGATAATGAAAACTCATATTCTTTAATAATAGGGAATCCTCCTTATATTAAAAGGGAGAATTTACAGTTAGAGCAAATTAAAAGATGTGAGAAAATTAATGTAGAAATCAAGGCATACAGTAATGAAATAAAATCTAATTGGAATATTAAAAATATCTGGCCTGCTTTTGTTGAAGCGGCTATTCTAAGTTTAGAAGATAATGGCATTCTTTGTTTTGTTATACCTGCCGAAATTTTACAAGTAAAATATACAAGTGAGTTAAGAAACTTAATTAGAAGTGAATTTGATAGAGTAGAAATCTTTGCTTTTAATGAACTAATATTTGAAGGTATACAACAAGATGTAGTTGCTCTTATTGGAATAAAAGATAATAATAACTTATTTAATCAAGGAGTTTCATTTTATCAAGTCGATTCATTAGAAGATTTAAAAGAGCCAAAATTTACAGAGAAGCATTCTAATATACATAGAACCAACTTAGATAAATGGACTAATTACATCTTGTCAGATGAAGAACTAAACTTAATAAGTGAATTAAAGAGTAAATACAGCCCAATAAAAGAGTATTGTTTAAAAGCAGAAGTAGGTATAGTTTCAGCTGCAAATAATTATTTTTTACTTTCAGATCAAGAATTAACAGAAAATAAACTTACAAAGTGTGGAAGTTTTATAAAACCGATACTTCCGAAAGGATATGTTATTCCTAACGTTATAAATTTCACTGAATGTGATTTTGCCAAATTGAAAATCAATAATAAGAAAGTCAACTTTATAGATTTCCCTAATGTTGAAAGAGATAAATTAAATACAAGTTTAAAAAATTATGTCTTAAAGGGAGAATCACAAGATTTACACAAGAGATTTAAAATGACTAAACGCAAAAACTGGTATAGTGTTCCAAGTGTTTGGAAATCTGAAGCCTTATTTGTAAAAAGAAGTCATCTTTATCCAAAATTATTCGTGAACGAAGCTGATGCCTTAGCTACGGACTCTTTTTATAGAGTTATGATTAAAGATAATTACTCCATAAAAAAACTTGTATTTTCTTTCTATAACTCGTTGACATTTATACTTGCAGAGCTAGAAGGAAGATTTTATGGTGGTGGTGTTCTAGAACTAATTCCTAATGAATTTAAAAATCTCTCTATTCCTTATAATGAAAATATAACTGACACACAATTTGAAAGATTAGATTTCTTAATGAGAAATGAATCTAATATAGAAATTATACTCCAATATACTAATTCGATTCTTTTACCAAACATAGACTTTGATAGGTTGGAGGTAATAAGAAAGAAACTTACGGATCGAAGGCTAAAGAAAAGAAACGATGATAATCTTATTCATCTGGAAGCTAACAGAGATTTTCAGAAGAAGCCTATTAAAGTTGCATCTGAGTAGAATATATTTTTTTGATTAAATTAAAATTACTGCGTATGAGTGAGATTCCCAAAAGATTAACTCCTAAGCCTGAAACTATAAAATTATTATTACTTCGATCTGGAAATAAATGCGCATTTCCTAAATGTTCAAAACCTATTTTTAATGACAATGACAAACTAGTTGGGGAATGTTGTCATATAGAAGCAGCTTTACCGGGTGGGGCTCGATTCAATAAAACTCAATCTAATGAAAATAGAAGAGGTTTAAATAATCTATTATTTATGTGTCATCAACATCATGTTGAAACTGATGATCTAAAAGAATACACAGTAAAAGAATTAAAAAAACTTAAGAAAGTTCATGAATTAAAGACAAAAGAGGCAATTTTTCAAGTAAAACCTAATTACGTGGACCAAATTCTCAAAGATTTTGAGTCGATAAAAGAAAGTGTAGAAGAAATTATTATCTCTACGAATACTATCGAAAAAAAAACAGAAAAAATTCTAAATGAAGTTGTTAATATTAAAAAAATTGTTGGTAGTCAAAGGAACGAAATAAAAGATAATGTAGTTAATGAAAATTTTGATTTTTTAATTCCTCAAGTATTACATTGTTTTGGAAGAAGTGATGAAATAGCCTTATTAGAAGCTAAACTTAGTTCATTTAATACTATTGAAATAGGTGGCATTAGTGGGGTAGGTAAATCTACATTAGTGGCAAAAATTGCATCTAATGTAAAAACATCAGTTATTTGGATTGACACAAATTTAGCTTTGGATTTGGCTTCGATGTTTAAATTAATCGCTCATTACCTTAAAGATAAAAAAGGTGATGCTAACTTATTTAACACATTAAGAGACCCAAATACTACGACAAGTAGCCTTATAATGACAACTTTAAAAGCTGTTGAAAATAATTCGATAACTTTAATTTTAGATGGTGTAAGTAAAAATATAGATCAATTTAATAATTTCATTTATGGTTGTAATAGATATTTTAAACGAGCCAAATTAATTTACACTTCTACGGTTAAATTACCTGATGTGAAATTTGACAATCCTTGTTTTAGACATGAGACTCTTGGCCTTAGTGTAGAGGAAGGGATAGAAATGTTTAAAGCTCATGGTGTGTCAGAATCTGAACCAGATGCTTTAGCTACCTTAAGTACTAAAGTTTCAGGTCATCCTTATATGTTGAAAATAATTTCTGGACTTTCTCAGTCATTATCGCCTAAAGAATTACTTGACGAAGTGAGTGAATTAGCGAATGAGGAATTGTTTAACTATATAAATAATCGGCTACACTACTCTTTATCGCATGAAGAGCAGGAGGTTATGCAAAATCTATCAATCTTAAAAATTTCATTTAAATCATCAATTACAAAATTCTTAGGGAAGGATAATTCACAAAAGAATTTTATACGTCTAAGAGAAAAATTTTTGATAAGTAAAATTTATCAAAAAAGTGATTATTTTTTCATTCACGATTTAATAAGAAATTATGCAATAAAGGACTTGAATAATGAAAGAAAAAGGTCTTTAAATAAAATGGCTTTCAAATATTATTATTCTTTGGAAAACCCAAATTATTTTGAGACGAAAGAACTTGTACTTCATGCTTTAGAAGCTAATTTAGAAAACCACGGAAAAAAAATTGCAGAAAAATTCTTAACTAACTTAATGACATCAGGAGAATTCTATTTTGCATTTGATTTTTCTAAAGTATTGGAGCTTCGTGAAAAATCGAAACTTTGGGAAATTATTTATTATGTGAAAGGAAGAATTTTACGTTTCAGAGATAAACATGAAGAAGCTTATTTAGCTTATAAAAAAGGTTCTCAATTAGTTAGTAAAAATTCAAACTATAAAGATATATTATTATTGGAATTAGCTAATGTGATGAATATGCTGTCTGATGAGATCGGAAAAGAATTTCTGCTTGAAGAGTCTAAAAGAATTTATAATGATTTCATATTAAACGGGAAAAGTCATGATCAAGTTATTGCTCTTTACTCCATGGGGATTATTAAATTTAAAGATTCTAAAATTAAGAGGGGATTAAAGTTAATTGAAAAAGGGATTAAGATTGCTGAATCTTTGGAAAATAAAAGAAATTTATTAGCATCAGGATATCAATTATTAGGGGATTATTATAATACTAAAAAACAATATAGTAAAGCAATTCAATGGATAGATAAAGCTTTTGACGAATATTGGGAAATAATAGATATTTTCGGCATGAATGCATTTGAAGGGATTTATCATGCTTCAAATAGTTTAGCTTGGGCATATTCAAAAAATGATGAGTTAAAAGAGTCTATTACAACCTTCGAGGTATGTGTTGCATTAGCAGAAAGCTTTAGTATGCTTTCTAAGCTAGAGAAGTCATTATTTAATCTTGGATATCATTTGATATTAGATGGTAGGTTTAATATGGCAAGTGAGGTACTCACTAAACATTATCAATTAATTACTCAAAATGATTTAGAAACAGAAGGAGAAATGCCACAAATATTTGGAACACTAATGGTTGCTCGTTGGTATAGTAACGACTTCGAAAATGCTTTAGAGCTATGCGGTCTTTACCTTATTTCTTCTTCTAAGAATAAACGTCGCCCGACGGTATCAATCATAGAATCATCTGATTTAACTGATGTAACTAATTTTAAAAAAATGTTTAAAAAGAATTTTTTTTTATTATCAATTCCAAAGGAATTCAATTTTACTGATCTTAATAATTGGATAGAAAAGGTAGTTGAAAGACGTCCTGATTTAGATAGTCCTTTAAAATCATTTAAGGTTTATATAAATGGCCAAAAGTTTATGGATGAAACTTGATAGAATTGCAAAGTGGTTTATATACTCTCGCAATACTTAACCATATCAAAAGATATACTGTATCCATGGTTAGGATCAAAACATAACTATAAGAAAAAAAATGTTGAAAGACATTTAGAAATGGATAAACATCACCTAATATATTTATTCAAACAGTTTAATCGTTTAGTTTTTCGAACTTCTAAAAAGGGGAGAGGACTGCTTCGATTAATCAGTCCATCTGATCGTGAATACCTCATTGATGAACGCATACTTGATTTGAAACTTCCACATCACGATAAAAAGGTAAAAATTCTAAAGTCGGATTAGAGATTTATTGCCTGGACTCTATTTGAGTTGTAATTTTAAAAATATATGGCGATGATGTTTTTATTCGTTAAAATAGTTTCTCTTTGCAGTTATGCTTTTTAGAATCGATGTGAAAGGTAAACTCATATTTATCATATTACTTTTTTCAACTTTATTTGTTTTTCCCCAAAGACAAGAAGGAGGAACTCTATATGGAGAATCATATATGAATAATTTCGGTGCTACAGTGTCTATGAACTCTGATGGAACAATAATGGCAGTAGGGGCACCTTATAATAATTGGAGCACAGGACATGTTAAAATTTTCAGAAGATCAGGCCTAGCTTGGATTCAAAAAGGGTCTACGATATTGGGTGAAAACTATGCGGATCTTTTTGGGAGTAAAGTTGCTTTAAGTAGCAGTGGAAATACGGTTGTAATTAGTGCTCCTAAAAACAATGGTTCCGCTTATCATTCGGGTCATGTAAGAGTTTACGAGTGGAGTGGAGTCGACTGGATTCAAAAAGGGATCGATATTGATGGTCCTTCAAATGAGCGAAACTACGGAACCAACATAGCCATAAATGGATTAGGGAATATTATTGCTATCAACTCTGGTGGTATGTTCGGAGGGTATGTCGATATATTTGAATGGATATCTGGCCAATGGCAATTAAAAGGGAGTCAACTAATAGGTGAACATTTTCAAGACGATTTTGGATTCTCTATCTCTTTAAATTATCTTGGCAATCGAGTGGCAGTTGGAGCAAGATTTAATGCCGGTAATGGCTATAGAGCAGGACATGTAAGAGTTTTTGATTGGATAAATAATCAGTGGACACAAATTGGTAATGACCTAGATGGGCTTTCACCAGGTGAACTTTTTGGTTTTTCTAATTCATTAAGTGATGATGGCAACACGCTTGCAGTAGGTGCTGAAGGAGGTAATTTTAATGGAGTTGTAGCTACTGGTCAAATTAGAGTATTTACATGGAATGCTAACCAATGGATTCAGAAGGGATCAAATGTAGATGGACTAGCTCCATATGGCAGATTTGGCTATTCTTTATCCTTAGATGGATCTGGAAATAGATTTATTACTGGACATAAATTTCATTATTGGGATTCACTTTATAAAGGACAAGTTGATCTTTATCAATGGAAGGTGAACGATTGGGTTAAGGTTAGTACCATTCTTGGAAAAGAACTTGATGATCACTCCGGAAAGTCTATTTCTTTAAGCTCCTCAGGAGATTTCCTATCCATTGGTTCTCCTTTAAATGATGATTTAGGTATAAATGCTGGCCTTGTTAGGAACTATTGCTTTCCAACTATGTCAACGGAATATATCCAAGTCTGTGATTCTTTCACGTGGAGAGACAACAAAACCTACCGAAATAATACAAATACGGCTAAAATAGTATTAACAAATTCTAAAAATTGTGACTCCTTAATATATCTAAACTTAACTATTCTTTCAGAAGAAGTTACAGATTATCACAAGGCATGCGACTCCTTTATTTGGATTGATGGCAATACTTATTTTGAAAGCACAACGACTCCAAAAGTTACTTATCAGAATAGTTTAGGCTGTGATTCTATAGTTCGGTTAGATTTAAAAATTCTAGCTGACAGTGTATCTCAAATAGAAGTAGCTTGTGATTCATTTACTTGGATTAATGGATTAACTTATACAAATAGCACAAATCAAGTAAAATATACCACTACCAACATCAATGGATGTGATTCAGTAATCTATCTTGACTTAACTATCAATAAATCTATTTCTGACACAATGGTGATTGAGGCCTGTGATTCAATTGTTTGGTTAGATGGAATATCCTATAAAAACAGCACAAAACAGCCATTTTACAAATTGGCAAGTGCTTTGGGGTGCGACTCTATCATTTACCTTGATTTAACTATCAATGAATCGGAATTGGATACACAAAACATATTAGCTTGTCAATCATTTACGTGGATTGATGGTATTACATATTTTGAAAGTACAGGTATCCCCATTATGAAATTTAGCAATAAGTATGGTTGTGACTCTACTCTAAAATTAAACCTAACGATAACTACTGTTGATAAGATTATTAGTAATCAATCAAATGTTCTTATTCTTAAAAATCAAGATTATGCTACATATCAGTGGCTGGATTGTAGTAGAAATTATACGCCGGTCGCTCAAGCCAATGAGGATAATTATCTGCCTAATTTAAATGGATCTTTTGCCTGTGAAATAAGAATTAATGGGTGTATAGATACCACTGATTGCATCGTATCAAATCCAGAAGATTTATTGCCCTATAATTTTAAAATTTATCCAAATCCAACAAACGAAATCTTAACCATAAAGTTTAGTCCATTTACTACAATAGAATCACATGAAATTTGGAATTTTTTGGGACAAAGGATAGACATAAACTTTGATCTTTTTAACGACAAATTAGTTTTAGATGTTAAAAGTTTTCCTGTAGGTACTTACTTCATTCGCTTTGAAATGTCAGGTAAAATAGAAACCCATAAGTTCATCAAATACTAATAGGCTTGCTATAAAATGAGTATCAATTGAAAGAGAAATGGTGTGTTTAAATAAGGGCGGTGGTTACGTTTTAATTATTTTCAAGATTTCACTTCTTCTTTCAGATTCAATTTTTAAAAAATATACTCCTTTTGCTTCATTAACATAGAAATTAAAGCTTTTGTAAATATCAACTTGATTCAATATTAATTTACCATGCAGAGAATACAATGATATCGTATATTTCTTTTGCAATGGATTATAAACATTTACTTCACCATATGTAGGATTTGGATATATCTGTAATTCTAGAATATTGTTTCGCTGTTTATCTATGCCTTAATTATATCGATTCAATTTATTCCATCTTTTTAGATGTATAGCATTAGAAAATAAAACAATCAAATTTGTGCAAGTCTCGCTTGCATAAATTCCATACTTTGATTTAATTCCGACCAAAAGCATTAGATTTAAGAATTCAAGTTAAAACAAGCGAATGTGCATTCAACACAGTTGTTAAAACATGATAGAGTAGGGTTTATTCCGTATTGATTCATCACAATGACCTCTTGTAACCTCAATTATTTTAGTTGGGGCTTAAATAATTCCGTTTTGAGTGTTATATTTGATTCTCAAATTATTGAAATATGAAACGATTCCTATTCCCATTTGCCGTTTTCCTTTGTTTTTTTTCAAGTTATGGTCAAGAAGTTAGATTGAGTATTGGAACTGAATTCCCGCTGCAACATTACATTGGCTTAAACTATCAACACAACGAACTGTTATCCGCAGACTTTTCTATAGGAAGTGTTAGTTCGCCGTATAATAACGAGCTCTATGATTGGATTAGAGTTCCATCAAAGCAACAAGCTCGTAAAGAATTTCTACAGCAATTGGCAGACGATGGGAGTGCGTTATCGTTTGGGGTAAATGTGCACAAAAATAAATGGTATTTTGGAGTGTATTGTCAATTTATAAAATTAAATGCCTCAGGAAGTTATGACGAAATATTAAATAGTGATTTAGTTCAAGAAGAATTTTCAACTGAAGAAAAAGCCATATTGGACTCGGTCTTAACCATTTTGAGAAGCCCATTTGGTGGTTTTCTTGTCAATTTGAATGATCGGGTGGCCATTGAAACTTCACTTTTTCAGTTAGGCCTTAAAGTCGGTAGACGGTTTCAATTTAAAAATCCAAAATTTTCCATGAATGTTGAGTTAGGCCTTACAGCAAATGTAAATGCAAAAACCAAAACAACCTATGATCGAGGTTTGGCTTCACGAGTAGAATTTATTGCTCAGAACCAATTGTCTGCTAGCAGTGGTGATCAAATCATCAAAAATTTAAATTTTGAAGAACGTGGAGAGGAAGTGAATCAGTTTTTCGAGGATTATGGATATATCCCTGGTTTAAGAATTGGGTTTTCTTATTTGTTGTATAAGAAGGAGAAGTAGAAAAAAATAGCTGAGAAATTAGATAAAAAACTCACTAAAACGAGATGATTCTAATACTTGCGTTTGAATAATTTACTTTAAGCAAAATACTGTCCATAAGAAATTGGTTGGTCGTCAAAAAATATTAATTCAATTTTAAATAACATCAATAATCACATACTCTATTCATGAAGCATCTAAAACTATTCATACTTATTTTTATTCCAATACTATCAAATGCACAATTAAGTGGCACTTATACTATTGATTCTTCAATAGTATCTGGAGCAAGGAACTTTCAATCATTTGTTGATTTTCAAGACAGTATAAATCTATTAGGAGTATCTGATACAGTAAGAATTAATGTAGTAAAAGGTTCAGGTCCTTACATTCAAAGGCTAAGAATTAATAGCTATCCAGGAATGTCAAGTAAAAATCCTGTAATTATAAAAGGAAATAATGAAACCATTAAGTATCATACCAGTGTAAATGATCTGGATGTAATTAGATTAAATCAATCAAAACATATTACTATTGATAGTTTAAATGTCATTTGTACTTCAGTTTATTACGGACATGGGATTCAATTAATGAATGGTAGTGATTCAAATGTTATAAAAAACACTTCAGTCGAGGTTATAGTGCAACAAGCCAATAGCACTATAGGAATTTATTCTTATCAATCCGATTTCAATTTAATTGAAAGTAATCTTATTGTTGGAGTAACACTTTCAGGAATATCTATTTACAGATCTAATTATTGTAAAGTTATTTCTAATCAGATAGGAATCGATACAAACACATTTGCCTTATCAGGTATAACTGTATCAGGGTGGAACGGTAGTAATATAGATTATGGAAATCATATAATTAATAACACGATAAATAATTTTAGTGGAAATGGTATTGCTGTCTGGGACGAGTCAGACCTAGAAATATCAGAAAATAATATTAGTTCTATTGGTGCTTTTTATTATCTGCCACGACAAGATCATTTTGGTATAAGTTTAAATGGATATTTAGATTCGATTAACGTTAAAAATAATATTATCCATAATTTGAAAAAAAATGATTCAAGTCGGATTCCATTCAATATTGCAGGAATTAATATTCACTCTTTAGAGTTTCATAATACGCCACCTAGACAGAATAACGTCATAAATAATGTTATTATGGAAATTAATAATCCTGTTTCTAATATATTTGGTATTAATAGCATATCTCCTAATTACAATATTTATCATAATACTATTCTTTTAAATGATAGCACAGCGATTTCAGGGTTTACTAAAGGTTTTAATTTTGACAATGATGTGCAACCATCAAATAGCCCCATTAATTTCAAGAATAATATAATCCTTAATACTAGAAGTGGAACAGGAACAAATCATGGTATTTATTTAGATAATAATAGCCTATTTGTACATTCAGATTATAATAATATTTATGTTAATGCCGTAAATAATTCTCATTTAGGCTACAATTCTGGAAATCGAACAACTGCTCAAGATTGGCAGTCTGTTAGTTCTAATCGTTTTGATCAAAATAGCTTATTTCTTGATCCATCTATTTTGTTCAGAAATAGCTTCCAACCTAACAATCTTCGGTTAATGAATATGGGAGATTCATTGGGGGTATCACACGACATATTGGGAAAAATTAGGAATCCTTTAAATCCGACGATTGGAGCTACAGAATCATCTACTCTGCTACCATTATACGAATTATCGAAAATTAATACTACAGGAAATCTTGGAATTTCAGATTCATTAAATGTTGAATGCTGGACAAAAGGAATTTTTTATAAGCGATATTTTTCAGGAACTAGGAATAATAATTTTTATCTTTTAGACAGTACATCTAATGGAGTGCAAGGGATTTTTGTTGACGGGAGTAGTAAAAGTAATTTTCCAAGTTTAGTAGATAGAGATTCAATTCTAATTAAAGGAAGAGTAAGTCAAGAGAGTGGAGTAACCGTATTTTTATTAGACTCAATTTTTAAAATTGGAAGTTTGAGTATGGATTTAAAGCCAATACAAACAAACAATTTGGATGAAAATTCTGAATCAAAACCTATATTTCTTTCCAACCTAATAGTTCTTTCAGGAGGCTTAGGTAATACCCAGGAAATGTTGGTTACAAATGGAATTAATAATTATACTGTAATGATAGATTTGCTATCTGATGTTCTTGATAGCCTAACATTTAATCCGCTTTATCCTGGTGATACAATTTGCTCTTTAACAGGTATAGGGAGCCAATATGATACAATTGTTCCATTAGATAGCAATTATACTATCATTCCTATTGATTATAATGATTTTAAGTTTTCAAGTTGTTCTACTGCTGTTGGAGTATCAATAACAGAAAAATCTATAGAGAAATCTAATCTTTGGTTGTATCCTAACCCAGCATCAGGTTTTGTTTCTATAACTGTTACTCCTGAATTGGTTGGAGAGTCATTAATACTATTAAATCAATATGGAATTGTTTTAAATAAGTCTTCAATTACCGATACAAAACTGCACTTAGAGGTTTCCTCTTATTCTAATGGAATTTATTTTATTCAGGTAAAAGATAAAGTATTTAAATTACTAATAATCAATTAATTTTAATGGGAAGCCTCAATACATGTTTAAGAATGGTTCAGGCTATGTGATTTTCTGGTATTCTATATTTGAGTTTAAATTCTCTTTTTATTAACTTAAATGAAGGTGGAGGACATGCGATTAAGTTTTCTAAAATTCTTGAGTACAGATTATCACAAAGAATTAAATATAGTTACAATATGTGGATTACTAACGATCTAATAGATTCTCAAAACATCTATTTAACATAATATTAATTATAAGACATTTTTCGACTTCGCTCAGAATGACAAGAAATGCATAAAACTACCCATTCATTGAGATTTCATCTATCCGAACTGATCATTAGGAAAACTAGCTGGTCATTGAGCGAAGTCGAAATGCTGCTAGTTTATACTACATCATCAGTATTTAATTCTAAATGAATTTAAAAATTAGATACAAAAAATCTCATAGCATTAACCATTCTCCACAAAATTTCAAATACCCTCAGGAAATCGACTTATAAATAGTCCTGTAATTTATCTTTGAGTATTTCTTTTAACTCAGGATGGCCAAATTCATAATGATCTTGAATTCCCAATACATGGATTTTTATTCCATTAGTAGAACCAAACAGTTTAATCAATTCCTTTTTGTGTTTATTCTCCATTACTAAAATGAGTTGAGCCCAATCCATCAATTCTTGATTGATATATTGTGTACCCAACTGAAAACAGATTTTTTGGTTGGTACCAGCTGAAACCGACTTTAGGAGGTTCACGAAAACAAATAGAATTTAAATGAGCGTTAAGTAATTGTAGCGATGATTTGTCCAACATTCTTGTCCCAAAAGCTCTGCTGTTACTAACCAGTCTTTATTGTAGGCTTAGAATGGAGTTCTATTTAACATAATTACAAACGAGTTCGGACACAGCTAAACTGAATGCTTATTCCTCCTGATAAACACCAAAAACAGAAAGGTTATCGATACCCAACTCATTGCTTATTTTGCTATTCCAGTACAACATCCCTTCCATATTTTGACCCTGTTGGGTATCTTCTAAGAATTCGTTTTTGTTTGTTTCAAGTTCTTTTAAACTTTTCTCGTACAGTCCTTCTATACTTTTCATTGATTTATCAGAAGAAAATATTGAGTTTTCTAGTTTCCTTCTTTCTATTTCTACCAAATCAAAATACATATTAAAGAAACAATTCGTTTTTTCATTAATAGTCCATCTATAAAAACTTTCGTAGACATCAAAGATAGAAGCTGTTAAAAAATTAGTAGAGTCATCATATTTATTTACATCAAGAAATAGTTTCCCTTTAAGCTGATAATCTCCTTCCCCCTCTTTATAAGCTGTATTTTGTGGTAGTTCATTAAAGGAGAATCTTGTCTTGCTCCATTTTAAAGCGGGATAATTAAAAAACTCCACTAATTTAATTGCTTGCTTAAATTGATAACCTTGATTGCTTATCGTGTTTGTATCACTCATAAAGAGACGATTACTATCTATCTTATAGTTTAGTTTTAATTCATTATTAAAGTCCCAAAAGAACGTATTATAAGGCAAAACAGTTAATTTTTGATAATCTGTCAAGTTTGGAGTGTTGAGCTGAAACAATGGCAAATAAAATAAACTATCTTGATCATAAGTAAATAATACAGCTTCCGTGCGAACCCATAAAGCTTTCTCATTTGGCCTATGATATAAAAAGTCATAATGAAAGTCAACATGTTCAAAATAGGTTTCTCCTCCTTCCGTCTTAAAGGTTTTGGTGATTTTTAAGTTCTTTTGAGAGAGACGATGGCTATTGTATATAGGCATGAATGGAAAAACGTCTATATGACTTCCTTCCAGTTCTATTTTTAGAAATGTGCTATCACTTGCATTTATCCATAGTTTACAAGAAAAATAATCTTTCCTATTTTTTTTAGGGTATAAATAAACAATGTGAATAGAGTCCAAATTCTCATCGGTATAAACTTTTTCCAATTGGAGATAAAACTTTTTCTCTATGCCCCTCTTATTATACGCTAAAG
The DNA here is from genome assembly GCF_055129545.1 of Acidiluteibacter sp. Taxonomy (NCBI): domain Bacteria; kingdom Pseudomonadati; phylum Bacteroidota; class Flavobacteriia; order Flavobacteriales; family Cryomorphaceae; genus Acidiluteibacter; species Acidiluteibacter sp. Next base: position 159,595 of record NZ_JBSRUB010000003.1, read on the forward strand.
GACTACTCGGAAACAAGTCTGAAGGAGTAAACAGTTGATGTAACTTAATGGGCTTTGAGCTTTCTAATGAGGCAAAAAATGAACGGTTTATTTTTTGAAGACCAACTCTCCCAGTTTTTAATTTCAAATTCAATAAGTTATACCCCTTAATACTTGCATTGTAAAAATTTTCTACCAGTTCTATCTGTTGGTTATCTATATAGCTTTTAAGTTGATAATACGCTTTAGTATGTTGAATACTTGATGACTGTTTTTCTCTACAAGCTATTATTAGGTCATAGAGGTAGGAGTAATCTTTCGCTCGAATGGAAACTTCACTAAGCTGATATATGTTTTCTTTTAACTGAATGTTGTAGCTTTTTTCCGATTGTATTAGTGAAACTGTTTTGTTCTTGTATCCAATATATGATATGACTATACTATCAGACCATGACTGAATTTCAAGTTTGAAGTAGCCCTCTGTATTGGTTATTGAAGCAGTTTTTAATGAATGATTGTATACAGTGGCAAAAGGCAGCTCTTTCCCAGATGAAGAATCGGATACCGTTCCTTCAATAAAAAGCTGTGTTGTCATTTGAGCATAGAGACCAAATTGCCAAAGCACAAATACACATAAAAACAATGCAATTTTTTTCATAAAAAGATAGGTATTATACTAGGCACATTCAGAATTATGTTATTTATATGATATTTTGACAAATAAGTAATGTCTTTAGTGAAATAAACCCCAGAATATGAGCTGAAACATCAAAAATCGAGGTTTAGAATTAATTTCTATGCTGAAATTACAAAGGTTTTCTGATTTTCAACATGCATTTATACTTTTTTATCCATTTACCTTTGACTGTTCTTTACAAAATCAACCCCAATTCAATGCTTATTATCATTAAATTAGACCCACAATAGCTACAACCATGAAAGGCATTTATCAACTCTTATTTAAAATCCTGCACGGGTTCACTCCTACTTATTCTAAAAAAGACCTCAATGCATTGAGTAAGTTGGATAAATTAATCGTTGCCGGTAAATATTGGTTGACTTCAAAAATATTGGACTGAGCAACAACCTTCTTATCTTGTTTATTCTGACTCATTCAGCAGGTGTCTTATTGAGACAAAACCAATTTTTGAACTAGCTGTTGTCCCTTGTTAGTAATAACTACCATTGTGTATACTCCTTCAGCTAAATTACTAGTATTCAATTTGTAGGATTCTTGAGAAACGTCAAGCAGCTCTTGCAATACCATTTCTCCATTGATGTTAATTATCCTAACTTCCTTACAATTATTACAATGCTCTACATTGAGTATCCCTCTAGTTGGATTAGGATAAACTTTTAAGGAATTGCTTATTAATTCTATCTCTGTATTATTGACGGTTTGCAATGATAAAAGTGCCTTATATGCATTGATCCGACCATATCCATAGTAATTATCAAAGCCCAAAACATCCTCATTAGGATTACCTACTTGATCTTCTGAAGTGGAACGGATAATGTTTTTAATTTGTGTTGGTGTCAGGGTTTTGTCTTGTGCCAATAATAATGCACACAACCCACTTACTAAAGGAGCTGCAAAAGAAGTACCACTGCTCTTCAAATAATAGTATACGTTACTCACATGACTCAAAATAAATACTGCATCACCTGGCGCTACAACATCTAGATAAGAACCAAAATTACTTCCACTATTTGCAGACGATGTCGAAAATGGGGAAGCCCGTTGATCCTTTGAATTAGTAGCTCCTACCGCAATTACTGAATTGAAAGCTGCAGGATAATTTGCAAAATTATTATTATTGTTCCCTACACAAGCAACCAGTGTGACACTCCTATTATGAGCATAGTCCACAGCATTTTGCATAAATGAAGAATTTACTAGTGTGGAAAGCGATAAATTAATCACTTTAGCACCATTGTCTGCAGCATAATAAATCGCAGCAATTACACCTGAATTAGACCCATTGTTTTGTGAATCGAGTGCTTTTAAGATCATCAATTGACATTTCCAATCTACACCGGCATAATTATAAGCATTGTTACCATTGGCTCCCAAAACTCCTGTAACTGAAGTACCGTGACCATAATCATCCGTCGGGTTATTGTCATTATTCACAAAATCCCAGCCTTTGTAATCATCCATGTATCCATTATTGTCACTGTCTTGATTATTTAAAAACTCAGAAGGGTTGTACCAAATTCTTCCTAGAAATTCGGGATGATCGAATTTAATCCCACCATCTATTATGGCTACTATTATACTAGAATCGCCTGTTTCAATCCCCCAAGCAAATTCCATGTCAATGTCGGCATCTGGCACAAATAATGGATTGTTCATTTTATTGTTCAATAATCCCCATTGAAGGTTAAAGAAGTTATCATTTGGAATTATTGAAGGAGGAGTTTGATTTCCAGACAATACAAAATCAGGCTCAACTTGTTTGATTATATCCAATTCCGCATAGCTTTGAACAGTTTGATGGATGTTATTTTTCTTATCAAACCCCAAGAGTAATAGACTTGAGTCTCCCCTCTTTCCTATTCGCTCCACTTTTATTAACCCATGCACTTTGTTTAGAGAGTCAAAGACTTTGTTTCCAGATTTATGATCTTTAATAAATTGGTTATAATTAATCTGAACCTCAGAATTTAGCTCTACAATTATTTCTCCCGTTAATTTTATATCATGTTCTTTATCTATCAATTTCGACTGTCCTACTACCGTGCTTAAAAAGAAGTGAAAGAGAATACTACTTGCGATCAATTTGTTTTTATTCGACATGGCTGTTGTATTTATTGAAAGACCACTTTTTAGAATAAAAAGTTGCATTCATCCAGTTAAAATCAATTGTTTTAATGTCATAAGTTTATTTCAAAATTTGCAGATTCCTTCTTTATATATCTTTTCAGTCATTGATTGACTAAGCATTTAGCGTAATTATTTTCATTATATTTGGATTAGAACATTTGGGAATCGATATGGTTAATCAACTTTCGAATAAAACGATTCAAGTAGCAACAGGTACAATTGAAATACTTGAGGCGGATATTTTTTACGTCAAATACCATCCCGATACAATTCTAGATATTGATGACTTTAAAGAAATTAAAGCCCATTACAACGAATTGAATGTCGATCAAAATCTAAAAATTTTAGTTGAATTCCAACAATTTAACACTTTTACGATTGAAGCTAGAAATTATGCAGAACAATATCCCGTTGATGCCGTGGCTGAGGGCATTATTTTTAAAGGATTGGCTCAACGTTTAATTGTGCGTTTTTACCTCTTGGTTAATAAACAAGAACATCCAGTTAAAGTGTTTCAGGATAAGCAGAAAGCCATTGATTGGCTAAATTCTTTATAGCTTGATTTTTTCGTTAGCATTCCATTTTACCCTGAATTTTTAGGTCAGTAATATACAATTTTCTAAAATTTAAAAATCCCTTCCACTCTACTTATTTCTAGCAAATTCTAGTATCAGACATTTTTAATTTCTGGTTCGATTATAAAAATAACTTGAATGTTAGTATATTTCGTGAACATCCAAAAAACCGATTCAATATGGCATTTGCAAACGATACCTTAGTCTTAACGCCCGATGGCGATAAACTAATTTCAACGATTAAAGTCGACGACAAAGTAGACGCCCGTTTAGACGATGAATCTTGGGAAACTAGAACCGTTGATTTTTCTGCAGGAACGACAGCAGAAACGATTGCAATACATATCAGTTACGGAAACCAACAAAAAATAGTAGTCACTCCCGATCAGCTCTTTTTAGTATCTGAAGAACTCTTTAAGGCAGCAAAAGATTTAGAGATTATAGACACCTTGATGGACCAATCTGGAGCAACCGTTGAAATACATGAAATTAATCAAGGAGAATATTTAGGAGGCGTTCACAGCATTGCACTTTCTGAACACCCCACTGCCAATACCGATGGACACTTGATCTTGTGCAATGGTGTAGTTGCCGGAGCTTATGAGTTGGAAATGGCATACCGTTTGGATTTATGATGGAGAAAGATCTACCCACTATTTGTTTTCTTTTTCAATAAGGGCTATTTTTTTCGCTCTATTCCCCGCTTTTAGTTGTTTTTCTCTTGCTATGTGGCTTCGACTCCGCTCAGCCACCCGCTGCAAATAACGATGGGCACCTATTTTTTTTTGCAATGGTGAGGATGCAGTATACTTCCTACTGATTATTGAATAGAACCGAGTTAATTGAATTCTCAATTACTCCTTTTGTGATATATTTAGTCGTTAAACCTTTAGTCTTTTCCATTAATATATTTTGTAATTCTATTCTATTCATATTAGACAATTTTGCTCCTTTCAATAAATAGAAGTAATCTGAGATATATTTGTTTTGAAAATCTTTTCTTGCATTAAAGACTAGTCCTGAATTTCTTCCAACTCTTATTATAAGCGTATCATTATTCTCAACTAAAAGTTCTTTACGTTTATTTTCCAAGAAGGTAAACTTAGGTTTAATTACTTCCCCTCTCTTATTTGAAAAATGAAGTACTTCCACTACTGAACCTAAATTACAGTCTAATAGTTTTGAATTATCAATACCTCTGCTTAATTTTAAATTAGTTTTTTTATGTTTTTCTTCTAGAGATTTGATAAATCCTACTTTATTATCATATTTACCAATAAAAGTTCTTGTTCTTACATCACTATTAGCAAAATATTTTTTAGAACAACCTATTTCAACATTTTTAAAACAGGACAAGAACATCTTTCTAAAAGTAAAAAATTTATCAGATGTAAAAAAATTTTCAGGAATAATAGCTCCAAAATAATCTCCATTATTCATTAAACTTATATTGGAAACTAACATTAGAGCTTCGATTCTGTTTAGTTTTCTCGCTTCTCTTGATAACTCTAGGTTTGACTTATCAACACTTTGATCATAAGTAATATTAATATTTCCAAAAGGTGGGTTTGCTAAAATTAGCTTATTGCAAGACTTAAGTGTAATTGTATCTCTTAGTTTATCAATCATTAATGCATTAAATTGGTATAATTGATATTTATTCTGTATTTCATCATTTATATTTGATGTATTAATATCTACACCGACTAGCATTATATCTTGCCAATTATTTGCAGCGGCATTCAAGAAATTTCCACTTCCAACGCAAATATCTATTGCGACTTCTGGAATAAATTCTTTTGGAATCATCGAAACAATCTCATTTGCGATTGCGCTAGGAGTGTAAAAGTTTGACCAATTTTTCATAATTTACAAAATACTTTATTCTTTAGTAAATGGAGTTAAATTATACAAATATGTTTTTCCAATTCCACTTGTTCTAGATTTTGTTCCATAGAAAGGAAAATCGTAAAACACTTGAGAATCTTTATTATCTACTAAAAACATCCCTGCACCAATAGAATGCGGTTTCGTTCCTACCGGAGCGATTACAATTTGGTGATTCTTATTTGAATTTAAAATTTCCGTTAAAATATTATATACTACAAATGGATCATTGGCAGTAGCCCTATGCAGTTTAGTATGTGCTTTAGAGTTAACTAAAGAGTTCTGATTTTCTGAATATACATAATACTGCCAATTAGGATAAAAAGAAGGGAAACCTACAATTGCATGTACTTTTCTCCTAGATGGATTAACTTCTTCATAAGCTTTACTAAATCTATTACCTTCAAAACCCATTAATACTACTAATAACTTTTCTTTCGAATAATCTGTTTCTCTGACTAGTCCAGGAACAGAATTTAAGGAGCAAAATCGATCTGTCAAATCAAATCTAGGTTCTTCTTCTTGTTTGAGTTGTTCGTACTTTTTAGGCTCTGTATATCCAATAAATAATTTCTTTAGATTAAAACTTTCTTTTAAAATTCTAATTAGATAAAACAAAACCGGGTGTTTCAAAGAGGTTGAATCTATTAAAACCTGCTTATTGTTTAACCCAATATTATTTAAGTCATTAATTAATTTTTCTAGTAGGTCAAGATCAGGTTCTTCTATTTCATTATCTATGAACTTTAGGTTAACTGGCAACTTTGTTAAACTATATTTCTCATTTTCAATATTATAATTTAAAACATATGCCTCACCTTTAAATTTTCCTTCTAATAATTCAGAAACTCTAGTAGCTCTAGGCTCACTACTTTTACCAAGTATAAAAAAGTCAATATTTGGTATGACTTGATCCGAAATTGATTCGAATTCATAACTTCTACTATAAATCATCAAATAGTGTAGTTTGAGACGTTTGTTCTTCTAATTTGAGAATTGAAAGTTTGTTAGCCTCTTTTTCAGCTTCAGAGACTTCGCCATTAATCAATATTTCTAATGATTGATAAGGTATAATTAATTTTCTCATTTTTCTAGGTGATATTTGAAAACAAGGCGCATAAATATGATTTAAATGAAATTCTGATATATTGGTATCTATGCTATTAGCTTTATCCTTAGTCTCCCCTGTTTTTTGAAAAACAGAATATAATAACGCACTTTTTAAAAAAGATTTACTGCTATCAGTTAATTTTTCGTAATCAGTCCCAAAGTGATTTCTTTCGGGTTCGCTAGACTTTTGGTCTCGATGTAGTTTATCGAAAACTCTACCTAATAAGACTGTAAATAATTTTAATCTATTACTATACGGAGTAAAAGTATCTATATCTTTAATCTTGTATGAGCTAACATAGTAAACAGCCTTTGTCTGTTCTTCTTGAGCAAGAGGTCTTGGATCATTGAAATTAAATCCTTTTCTTTTTGCTTGTTTAAACGCCTCTTCACAAATTTCTAGAAAGTATCTTATAATACCAGATGATAATGACTTATAAGTATTAAAACCATAATACTCCTTCTCAAAACCTTTATTCTCTTTTACTAATAAATAAACAATGCCATGCTTATTATTATGAACCCAATCAGTATATTTAGATTTAATCTTGTCTAAGTACTTTTGATATTCTAAAATTAATGTATCTGGGTTCTCTCCTCTTTCCAATAGACATAAATTTAACCTAAGTATCATTAAATTTTCTACCTCATATAATACAAAGTAAGTAGAGTCTTTTTTTAAATCGCTTTTCCAATTAGTAGTTCCCCAAATTAATTTAAAAATAGAATGTTGTATTTTAGTTCTAACTGCAATAGAATCAATTTTATTTACTTCTTCATTTAACGAATATTTCCCTAAATAGTATTTTATATCTATAAGATCGGACGTTATTTTAATATTAGACTCTTTAAGTACACTTTGTAAACGTTTCCTACAAACATCTACAAGTAAACTCTCATAATCAGACTCACTAAAAGTTTCAAAATCAAATGAGTGATAATCGTGCGGTGGAGTAATTACTTCAGTTTTAGTAAGTGTCTCATGGGTTTTTAATCCTTCTTTCCGCATTCCTACATCAAAAATTGTAGGACTTGGATGTTTAATTAAGGTATTTATTATTCTCTGCTGATACAATAAAAGATTTTCATATTCATCAACAAATATATGAATGGATTTACCCTTTAAACAATCTTGATTTTGGATTGACTCAGTAATTAAGTTCAGTAAATATCCGTTTGGAATTAATTGAGGTTTCGAAACAGTTGAAACATTATTTAAAAAGGAAATTAACTTAACTTCTTCTCTTTTTAAAACTTTTTTAAACAACTCAAATGAATTAGGAACTATTTCTCCAGGAAACAAAATCTCCAATTCATCTTTTATTTCAAGTGAAACTACATTATTAGATTGTAATTCATTATTAATATCTATAATAATATCTACTAGTCTTTTAGATAGTGTAATGTTTAAATAGTGTGCAAATAAACACTCCCAATCATCTTCAAGTATTCCTTTATGTTGAAATGCAGTAACAAAATTTGAATCAGCTCTAAAATGAATTCCAATTAAATCCAAATTATGAAGAAAGTCCTTAAATTCAATGTTATTTGCTTTAGCTTCTTTCTTTTTACTGTTAAACGTATGATACAAGTAAAACATAGTTTTACCAGATCCACGACCTCCCTCAATAATCAGTGACTTTTCTTTCAATAATCCTTGAAAATTTTCATGATCTGAAAAATATTCAAATATTCTGTCACCAAGATGTTCTGCTCTATCTGTTGAAAAAGGGTTTTTAAACATAGGCTCCATATTGAGTTTGTTTATTTTTGTGTAAATGACTCCAAGATTCTGTTTCTAAATAAAACAATGGTAAAGAAGCGTCTGGTATTCCATGATGAAATGCTATTGCATAATCTAATTTTTTATATCCTAAAAAATTGACCTTATTTCTTTTGCATAAATTAGAAAGTATTGCTTTGCATTCTTTTATCTCTTTTTGATTGAAATAAGTCGAATTATCTCCAAATACTTTAAATTTATCTCCCAAAATTTCTCCATAAGTTATTTTTAGGCTTTTATCGTGATATCCTTCGGGATTATAAAACTCTTGGAATCCATGTTCAGTAGCAACTAGGCACAAATACTCTAATGTTGTAATATTTTCTAGTTCCATTTTTATTTCATGCATACTGTATTCCTTTTTTTCTATTTTGAATTTCTGATAATTCCAAAAATTTATAATTTGTGTCCCAGTTCCAATAAAATCATCTACAATAATTATCCTTTTATTAGTTTTTAGCAATTCCCAACTAACATTTTTTATATCTATTATTTTGGTTTCATTAATTCCTAATTTGAGTGTCAATTGCCTTGCTATTGCTTGAGAACTTTCTGAAATATTACCTGTCGAAAGTGGTAAGAACAAAGTTTCATTCAATTCTTTTTTAATTAACTCATTTATTTCTTCATTTGAAGCTAAAAAGTCATTTTCTTTTTCATTTAATATGACTTCTCTTTTTAATATTTTTTCATAAAGCCCAAATTTTAATAACCGTTCAATATCTTCTTCTGAATAATAAACAAATCTGTCTAGCAATCTTGCTGAACAATACTTTTCATCTACTGTTTTGAAATTATTCAACCAGGTGTTTAATCTATTTTCATCAGGTTGAGACCAAAATTTTGATTCCAAATAAAAATATACTTTATCAAGTGCTTTTTCATAAAACCTAATTTTATCTATATCATCCATATTATTTATTGTAATTATACTCTAAAGTATTCAAAACTAATTATTATTAATTAATAAAAATTACTGATTGGAAAAATCAATACTAAATCATTTTGGAGCCATTTGAAACTTCTCACAAAATAATATTATACCAAATCAACCAAAACGCAAATTAGATTTCCTTTTTGGGTTGAAACAAAAATAAATCATTCTTAATTTATGTTCTCTCTTAACTGCGATCCATCCAATTATTACTTTATCAAAATATACATTTACAGTTTTTTCTCCTGCCCAAAAGACTTCAGGCCTAAATGTTATTTTATTAAATTGTTATAATCGTGCTTTTAGAATTGACTCAGTAAATCAAATTCCAAAACAAATACCTACTTCACCAACAACTCAGGCAACGCTACATTGGTAATGTCGTGGTCTACGTTTCCGATTTCTCCTTCTATTTCACCTCGCTCTGTTCGTTGCCAAATCGCCCATCCTTTGTCTTTCCAAGTTAAAGGTGTTTTTGCTTCTTCTACACCATATTCGGCAATCCAAAGGGTGTATTCCGCAAATTGTTCGTTGTCTAAGTACTTATTCGCAAAAGGATTATTGGTGTAGATCATTGGTTTTACACCAAACTTAGCTTCTACTGCCTTTAACCAACTCATTACTTCTTGTTGGAATAAGGTTACATCTACTGTTCCGTTAATTCCTCCTTGTTCTAAATCCAACACAGGCGGCATATCGCCAACCTTTACTTCACCTATTGTATTTATAAAGTGCTCAGCTTGGGTCTTTCCATCGCTCTCAGTTGAATAGAAATGGTAAGCCCCCCTTGCAATATCAGCAGTAGTCATCTCACTCCAATTCTGATGAAACTTGGAGTCAACATAAGAATGCCCTTGCGTAGCTTTGGTATAGGCAAAAGTGATGTTATTGGCTTTAATTTCTTCCCAATTTACTGCACCTTGGAAATGAGATACATCAATTCCTAAAGCATTCTTAGCCGCTACAGGTGGCGCTTTTTCTATTGTTTTGGTGGTGTCAACTTTTGCTGTAGGCGCCAACTCAGTGACAGGTGTATCACTTGAGCCACAAGCGGAAAGTATTAGTGCTCCAATTACTAAAGTTGAATGGTATAAAGTGTTTCGGTTTTTCATGTTTTTTGTTTTAAATAAATTTAGATAGACTGATAATGACAACAAATAAGGTTTCGAATAGAATGATTTTTTCAAGGAAAGTATCGGTTGTGGTGCCCCCTAAAAACTTTTGGTAAAGTGTAAACAGTCCGTAAAAGAACAAAAACGGCAACAGAATGAACTGTATCAAGATGGATGTAAACAGATTGATGGTTCTAACGGTAATGGCTTTGCAGGCGGTTTTCAGCACCAAGTAAGCTTCAGATACATCTTCTTCTATTTTGGTACCCACTTTGGTGAGGTCGTCTGCGGCTTTGTCTTCGAACTTTTTAAACCGTGAGATGTGATCTTCTCCCTTTGCTTCAGCTGCTGCCAACTGTTGTTTGTTGCGCAGTTCTTCCTTGTTTGCATGTGCTATTTCCTTTTGTTTATAGTCCTCTTGAGTTTGTTGAAGCTCTTTCGATAAATCATTCCCTACGTCGAGTTTGGCTTCTTTAGCGATGTATTGAATGCCACTGACGTACATCGGCAATCCGGGATTAACCAATAACAACAACACCAGCACTTTCAAAGAAACGGATTTGTAATTGGGAATCAAACTCCCTAATAATGCAGCCACCATTGTAACAGGAATCAGCATGGATTTGCTCAAGGCGATCAGTACCAATTGAACGGTTACCAAGATATCCGACCAACTGAGGTATTGAATAGCAGACGTTAAAGTATCTACGGTACTGGCAGAAACTCCCGAAATTAGCGGGATGTGACTTGAACTAGTGGAGCTCGCTAACGCTTTTAATTCCAACAGTATTCCTAAACTTACCGTTATGGAATCTACTTGCGATTCTAAGTAATTAGCTATTCCGCTACTGAATGGATCAATAAATACAATGCAAATCAGCAATGTGGCTGCACAGTAAAAGAGTGCATTGCTTTTGAGGTTGGCTAAGAGTTGACTTTTCATTTCGGAAAGCTAGAAAATATTCTTTCTTCACAAAATGAGTGAAAACTCTCATTTTTTATACACCACAACCAAATGGATTAAAGGCAGTTCCACATGAATCTCTGCCAATATTAAACCATTCAGCCCAAACAAGAAAATTTACTAATATTGCTTTTGAATTTAAGTCATAGTAAACTGGTTTATGAAAAATCAATCCATTTCTTTTCCCACTATTTTACTGGGTTGCTTTTCCATTGGTTTTCTATTTTGGTTTTATGGGGATCTTATTTGTGCGCCAAATGCGTTTATGTTCAATCAAACAGGAGATGGATTAAAGAATTATTTCACTTATGCTTATCACATTAAGTATGGTGCTTCGGCCACCAACTTTATGGGCATGAACTACCCGTATGGAGAACACTTTTTATACACAGATTGTCATCCTGCCCTCGCCTATTTCTTAAAACTGACGGCTCAAATAATTCCGTCCATTTCCAATTACTCAGTTGGAATACTGAATGCAATACTACTTTCTGCAATATTTCTATCCATTTGGGTGTACTATTTCTTATTGCAAGAGTTGAATGTAAAGAAGTGGTTTGCTCTCATTTTTTCAATTGGAATCTTTCTCATGGTTCCCCAAGTAGAGCGGATTGGTGGCCACCTTGCCTTATCCTATAGCATGGCCATTCCATTATCTTGGTTGCTATTATTAAAGCAACAGAAAAGCACGGGATGGTTCTATACGATTGTCTTGTTTCTAAATAACTTGCTTTGGTTGTTTGTGCATGCCTATTTGGGAATGATTGTGCTCTCATTTTTATTAATGTTTGTTTTCTTACAGTGCTGTATCCAATTGGTCAGAAAAGAAGAAAAGCCTATTAAAGCATTAATTTCAATTGTTTTACCCATTGTACTGTTTTACATTTTCGCCAAACTTACAGATCAACACATAGGCAGAACGAATAATCCTTCAGGCTTCTTTCTCTATTACGCTGAATTTGATAACATCATTATTCCTTCTTACGGGCCATTATGGACAATGTGGAAATCCTTAATTCCTACAATTAATTTGGAGGGAGAAGGAAACGCCTATGTGGGTTTAATTAATGTGCTTCTAATTTTGGGGATAATCATCCATGGCATTGGAAGTCTGTTTAGTGTGAAGTGGAGAGCTAATTTTAGTCGTTATTTTCAACATAAACCGTTGAACCTTTCGCTGGTTTCAGCCTTTTTAATTCTGTTGATTGCCATGGGAATTCCGTTTGTTCAGTTTCCTGATTTATTAGAATACTTTCCGATCGTTAAGCAATTTAGAGCCATTGGTCGGTTTAGTTGGCCCTTTTTCTTTGTATTCATGGCGTTTGGAGCCTATCAAGTGCAACAGTTGATTCTTTTTTTGCTCCAATCTAAATATAGATTGGTTGGAATTACCTTAATCGCACTTGTCATTTTTGTGCCATTTTTCGAAGCATTTGCACGTCAGCAGGACATTGCAAAAAACGCACAAGGCAAAAGCAATCTATTCAATAAGGCATTGCTAAATCAAGACTTACAGCACTTAATTGAACAAACTGATGGAAATAAATACCAAGCAATCTTCTCTTTACCCTTTTATCATCACGGTTCAGAAAGTTTTGAACGACCAAGAAATGAGTTGGCCATGTTCAATACACTCACCTTTTCATACCATACAGGGATTCCAAACATCAGTGCGAATCTTACCAGGTCATCGGTACCTGAGAGCAAAAAAATTGTTCAATTGGTGACACCGAACTATTATCCAAAACCAATTCAGAAAGATTTAAACGATCCTCGCCCATTTTTAGTCATTCATTCAGACAATGAATTGACTGAATACGAAAAAGATATATTGAGTCGTGCGAAGCAAATCAGTCCCATGCAAAATGGTTTTGCACTATATGAGTTGGAATACTCTGATTTGTTTAAAGATCAACGGCAAGAAGTCATTCAATCGTTTTACAACCAATTTGGACCTGTCATCACAACTGATTCCTTATATAAAACTGACACGACTTCATTCTATTATTTTGAGGATTTTGAGGAATTGGGTAATGCGAATGCATTCCAAGGAAATGGAGCCTATTCAGGAATTAAAAAAGGAGAAAATCGGTTCACTAAATTCCCACCGTATACCTTTGAAAAAGACAAAACCTACCAGATTAAAGTTTGGATGTACAATGGAGAACAAGATGCCCTAAACTTGTATTTTCGATTAAAGGTGGATGCTTACGACCTCGCAAAAGATGAATGGAGCAACCAATTAACCCTTTTCCCAGATAAAGCCGAGGTCATTTATGGCGATTGGTCTCTGGTGGAAGGAGAATTTACAGTGGATAATGTAACTAACGAAATCTTAATCTCTACCATTGGAAAAATGAATTCTAAGGCGGCTTTGCTGCTCGATAATCTTATCATTATGGAGAAAGGATTGAATGTGTTCAAAATACAGGAAAACAATACTCTTTTCTATAACAATCATTTGATTACGAATTCCAATTAAAGCATTTGAACCAAAAAAACCTGTTGATAAATTCAACAGGTTTAATTGACTAAGGTCTGTTTGGTCGAGCTTTTGGTTGATCCTTGAATTTGGTCAATTGTTCTTCTGTTAAAGTCGCTTTTAACTCTGCTATCAGTTGCTTTCTAGTCGCTTCTCCACTAGATCTATCTTTCATAGCTGGTTCGTACTTTGCATGAATTTCTTTCCATTGCACCACTTGCTCATCAGTCAAGTTTAATTCAACTTTGGCCTTAGAAATATGATCTTCCATTGATGGCGGTTGCGGTCGTTCTGGTCGCTGTCCTTGTTGAGCAAATGTGAATGCAGACATCATTACTAGTCCCAATATCAATCCTAACTTTTTCATACGCTATAATTTTTGTGGTTCACTTACTTGGACGTCCTTTTAATGGATTTCCTTCGTGGTAGGACTAGAAAGCGATGAAATGGTTTAATGAATTGTAGTTGAATGACTTGAAAAGGCTAAGCAATAAATTAGTGCATGCTTTGAATTCAATGTGTTTAAACGATTACAAACCAACACCTTAGCTTGAAATTGAATTCTATTATAATTAATAGTTAAATTTGAAAATCACCTTACTTATTGGAATTGAATTCCAACTAAATCATTGATTCAATTGCATGAGCTCAAAATATTAATATGATGATAAGTAACTACTTTGGAGTTTTTATAGCTTGTTTATCCCTGATATCTAGTATAGAATACACTTCAGCTCAATCGGTTCAATGGGCCACTAATCTAGACACCATTCGCTCCTATCCTACTGCGATTGCTTCTGATGACAACCAAAACTTTTACTCCTCATTACGTAATCAAACTGGAAATACCACTGGCAGGGGTGGCAAGATAATTAAACAAGACAGTACTGGGAATATACGTTGGGAACTGAATTACAGTGGAAATGGAGAAATTGTCGGATTGATTTTCAAGGATTCTACTTTATATTTACTTGGAAATTATAAAGATTCACTTCAATTGGATACCATTTCATTAAACGCTACAAATGGTGGTTATAAACGCTCCTTTATTGCTTCTATTTCTAGTTCAGGAACTTTCAATTGGGTGACACAAACACCTTGGAATGAGAATTGTGAGTTAGCTGAGTTCAATGTAAACAACAATCTAATATATGCTGTTGGAATTAGGGGTGACATCAACTCCATTATTTTTGCATTGGATTTAAGTGGTACTCTTGTTCGTTCAAAATATGTCACCAACGGCATTAGAACACTCTCAGATATTGATTTCGATAGCTTTGGAAACCTTTACATTGCAGGGAACTCAGAAAATAATAGTAGCATTGATGGAGTTGCCATTCCAGTACCTTCCCCTTTTACCGGTTACATCCATTTCTTAATGAAATTAGATACTTCATGGACCGCTCAATGGGCCATTTCAGAATCACATATAACTTTCGATTTTGATGATAAAGTAGATGTTATCAATGATACCGTTCGCTTTTACTATCAATACATTAATACTCAAAATCCGACTAATAAAAACATTCGAGTGGATGATTATACGTTGAATGGCACCAATTTAATAAAAAGGCAATTACTAAAAAGTGATAAAATTAAATACACTGAAATTGAACGAAATGGCAAACTGCAGACTATTTTTGCACAACAAAGTTACACAGCTCAACCCATCTACCTCCATTACTATGACAAACAATTTAATAAACTAAGAACTGATAGCATTGAAGGAGTTTCCTTGAATGAATTAATGATCAGTGGTGATCGGGAGGTATTGAGAGGGGCCATATCTAGGTATAAACCAACTCTATTTAATGGTCAACAGATTATTCCACCATATCCAAAACAGTTTATTTATGTTACGGCTAATTTTATTATTAAATATTCAAGTACAACTGGTTTGAGTGAAGCCCAATTAAAAACGTTTAAAGGCTTTCCTAATCCTGTAGCTAATCAATATACCATTGTTTCTAAAGAGAGTATCCGCCCTTCTGATTTCCAAATTTTCAACTTGCAAGGGCAACAAATGCAGGTAAAAATCACTCAAGAGTCCACAAATACATTGATTTTTAATATGTCTCAGTTAAAAAGTGGGATGTATCTTTTGAAAGGTGCAGGTTCTGAAAGTATTAAATTAATTGTGAATTGAGTTAATCTGTTCGGCATAGCTTTTCAATTTTTCGATGGTCGCTTTTTGGAATTCTAATTTTGGTACTTCTCTATTAATGGAGGTTTCTTGTATACAGATATACGGAACCCCGTCTTCCTGTTTCATCGCAAATATGGTCACTTTCTCCCCTAAAGGAACCCCCGAAAACCGAAACTGTTGATTACTCCAATTTCCTGCAAGAATTGACTTCGTACTGTGAAAAATTACTCGAACATGTGAATTAATCTCTAAATTATACAATGAATAATTGATTTTCGGACGTGAGTCACTAATAAATCGGTCACAATTGATCCAACCTAAATTTGCACTCTTTAGAACGTAATTTTCTAAATCATGTATAATAGACGGCATAGGTTTGTACCCGACTGCCGTCGTATCTGAAAGTACATCTCTTATTCGTTTTTCTTGCTCTTTCAGAGATTCTTTTCGCTCTCTTACTCTTTCTCTCTGCAAAGCCACATTTCTCGCTTCGATTTCAGAGGGTGAATACATTGGTTCATCTCCATCAATTTTAAAGTCAACTGGCAGAGTGTATCGAACTGATGCGTTTTTACCCCTTTGTTCACCTGGTGTAAATTGAGGGAGCAGATTTATAACTCTTAAAACTTCGGCATCTAATATTGGATTTAAACCTTTTATAATACTTGAGTTGGAAACAAATCCATTGGCGTCTATCACAAAACTGACATAAACTTTTCCATTTATATTTTTATCTCTCATCTCTGTAGGAATTAATATATTACTACTAATAAAGCTTCTTAACTTTAATTCCGAGCATTTTTTGACTTCTTCTTGACTATTGCCTTCACAACCCGGAAATACCGGCATTTTCTCCACTATTGTAAAAAGTTCAGCTTCTTCAATAATCTCTTCGTAACTAGGAGACTCTACTATTTCAATGAGATTACTTTCTAATTTCCAAATCATGTTTTCACTGTCATTCAGTTGACCAGAAAATAATTGCATATCGGGTTTTCTATTTTTAGTAGGAAACTTTAGTTCAATCTGTGCTCCATTTTGTAATTCAATTTTTCTACCATTGGATGCAATAGCTTCTAAATAAAGCATCCCTCCTGTTTCTATAATTTCATTTTTCCCTGTTAAGGTGGTTAAATTTGAAAAGACCATATCTGATACTTTATAAAACTCTTTCAATTTTAAGGTTACGATTTCACTATCAAAAGAGTTGGCTTTTATCGCAATACTAGTCCCTTCAAACCCTTTAATAATGGTATCTCGATTAGTTTTGATAACAAATATTTGAAAAGCCTTTTGTGGTAGCTCAAATATCTCTTTTGAAATCGTTTCAATTGATTCAATTTCATCATCAATGAAAACTTCCGTTGGTTTTTGAATCTCAACTATTTCTACCTCTACACTATCCGAAACTAAATCAATTGCTGCAGGGAAATATCGCGCATCATTTTGAGTAGTATAAAATACAAATGCAGTCGATATTAACGCTATAAATAAAACAACAGCAATCCATCCTCCTTTCTTTCCGAAATACTTAGTACTTGCTTTTTGAATGTCCCTTTTTATTCCAATTCTTTCAATCCCTGCCAAGATTACTTTTTGGTTCTCCAACTCTTCTTGAAGGTTGATATCGGTTAGAAGTCTAGCTTTAAATGCTTCCAATTCTTCACCTTCAAGTTCGTTCGTTAAATATCTATCGATTAGACGTATTAAGTTTAACTCATTTCTCATAATTTCTAATGTTTATGATTGGATTATTGTAGGATTGGATTGCATTTCTTTTAGTTTTAGCTTGGCTCTTTCAATACATTTGTATTTTTGATTTTTGGCCACCTTTTCTGATTTCAACTCTAATTCATTTGCAATATTCTTCATCGATAAATGCTGGTAATAGAACAAAACCAATAACTTAAGACACCTATCACCTATTTGAAGAAGAACCTCTTCTACAAGTTTATATTTCTGTTCTTGATCTATCAATTCACTTAAGTCGCTCAACTCTTCACTCTCCAGTCCAACCTCAAAGTCAATCGTTTCATTTCGATTTCTTTTCTTCAATTCATCTTTCCAAAGAAATCGACAAATACTATACAGGTAAGTGCTTATTTTCGAGGTTAATTCAAAATTAGCTTTAGACGCCTTTTGGTAGAATATAATTAACGATTCTTGGAAAATGTCCTTTGCATCCTCTTTAGTTCCACCCTTTGAAAGAATGAGTTTTTCTACCATCGGATAACCTTGATAGAGTTTAAGAAATGCCTTACTCCTCTTTCCTTCTTTTAATAACTGTACTATTTTGATGTCGTCCATCTTGTTTGTTTTATTATTAATGGTAATTTATTCAAAAGGTCACCTTTTTGAATAAAAAAAAGTCAATATTAGTTTTAACGCCAATATTACTCGTTTGTGATTCAGACTATCCAAACAAAAAAAAGAACCTTCATGTTGAAGGTTCTTTTAATTATACTATTGTTGAGAGTTTATTTAAGAATAGTTCTATTTCTTCATATGGCCGAATGAATCCATCTTCGATTTTATCCTCATAATAACTGTATTTTCTTCCGGTTAGTTCGGCGTTTTTTTGATAAAAATGAATCTTGTTTCGAGCAGAATTAAACTGTTTATTCAGCCCCTTTTCGAGGAAATATAAATCGTCTAACGCTTCGGGGAAACTCCTTATTTTATTGAAAAAAGCGCCATCAAACTCATCACTTTTTGTGGTGATAAAATAGACCAAATTATTGCACAATGAAACCACCCAAATGGCAAAAAATGCATAAAACCAAAAAGTATATAGGATTCCATTGAAAAATGTAAAGCCTTAAATATAATTGGAAAAATCAGTTTTCCCTATCATTCAAAAGCTGTTTGACTTTACAATGTCTCAAACGACTTCCTTCTTCTCGAATTATTCCACGACTTTACCTTTCCATTTACCGATCATTATTATGAAAAAGTTTCTTGCAACCAATGATTGTTGGCTAAACCAATAAAATCCCTATTGAATCATTCAATAGGGATTTTATATGGTCGTTTTGATCGAGTCTTTGGATATACTTTGAATTGGGTTGATTCCTATTAATATAAAAAATATAGCAATTTATTGTCTTATCATTACAAAAGCCTGCAAGAGTTTAACCTTGCAGGCTTTTCATTTTTTCCAATTACTATATTTAGTTTTTAATTATTTTTTTCGTTTCTATTTTATCCCCATTTTGATTTAGAAATGTAATAAAATACAATCCATTTTCAACGTTATTAACATCTATTTCTAAATCCAAATTAGACCCTTCTACAATAATACTACCAACAGTGTTAGTGATGTAATAGTTAGAAAATTTGGTATCCCCTTTAATATTGATTTTACCTTTAGTTGGGTTTGGATAAACATTTATGTCCTCAATAGAAGAAACCAAAATCTCGGTTGTTTCTTCTTTTTTTCTTAAATGTGGTTGCATTATAACGTCACTTGTTTTAAACGACATATCATCATTTGAAACAAAAGAATAGAAAACTCTTGATTCATCATGATTAGGAGAAAAATCAGATTCACCTGCAACTGAAACGGCATGTTGTTTGCCCTTTCTACCTTGACTAACCAACATAAAATAATCTGAATCAAAAGGAGTTCTATTCAAAGAATTTAAATTCAAGTTCGCTGAAATAACGTCTTCTGATTGAAAATAAAGAGATTGTGGGTCGCAAATTTCCACAGTCCAGGCAACTGCAATAGAGGCTTCCGAGTCATTTGCAAAAGTATAACTTATCGCAGGAAACGTATTTATACATCCATCAATAAGACTATTACCTGAAAAATTTCTATTTAGCGATCGTCTGGAAAAATCGAATGGACTTGATGTTGCTCGATTAAAGTATACACCTATTTGATTAGTTGCCCCACTTTTATATTCAGCAGTTATAGCACATTCCCAATCATTAGAGATATAATCAGAAGGAGGACTACTAATTCTAGGATTTTTAGTTTCCCTATCAATTTGAATATTATTAAAAGAAGCAGAAGTAACATTGTTCAATAAGTCATTTATATCCTCTTGCACTAAGATTAGATTACCATATTGATCTACA
The DNA here is from genome assembly GCF_055129545.1 of Acidiluteibacter sp. Classification (NCBI taxonomy): domain Bacteria; kingdom Pseudomonadati; phylum Bacteroidota; class Flavobacteriia; order Flavobacteriales; family Cryomorphaceae; genus Acidiluteibacter; species Acidiluteibacter sp. The sequence continues at coordinate 179,477 of NZ_JBSRUB010000003.1, forward strand.
AACACATAACTAGAAAATGTTATTCCGTTGTTACTAATATCAGCTATGGAAACATCTGGAGTAAGGAACGAATAATTCTGTAAACCAAGATTATTAGAAATATTCAACTTATTATTCAAGTTTGTATTTGGTCCTGACATTCCTACGCCTGGATTCAATACAGTAGCAGGTGATGAAAATTGATTTGCATAGGTAAAAATTTCTTCTCTTTCTTCAAAGGTGATTACAATTTGATTATCATCATTTGCATCTATATTTGGGCTAGAGGCTTCACTATTAGATATTATATTTTCTCTATTGGTAACATGAGAATTTACATTAAGAGTTAAATCATTTAGCAAATAATCATAGGTATACTCCTCATAGGCTATCTTAGCCCCATTGCCAAAAAGATTTGAAGGACCATCCAAAACATAAACAATCATAATCGCGAGATTACCAGAGGTGACATCACTTTGACTTACAACGATATCTGGATCAGTAATTTTACCATATTTAGTCCCATTTAAATCTGCTCCCCATGCAGTAATAATATTGAATGGACTAAAATTATCTCTAACAATTAATGAAAACCCTGGGCAATTACCATCCCACACCATCACTTCTATTGTTTTACTTTCATTATCAAATGTTTGAAAATCATTACCTGTTCTTTGAATATCATCACGACATCCGTCGCCGCCGCCGCTACCTTCCATAATAGTTAATGGAATATTTCTCAAAAAATTATCCGGTGTTGGAGCTTGATTTGCATTAGGAATATTTGGACCAAATGGAGCTTGAGCATTTCCCCAAAGACTAAACGCTGACATTAATGAAATCAAAAGTAATTTGTGTAATATTTTTTTCATGGTTTATTGTTTTTAATATTGCCTACTCTGATTGCTTTTCGGCATCCGCATAGAACAAATTAAACCCTGAAATCAAATGACTAAGGTGAACTAATTAATAAGTGGTGGTCCTTATTTATTAATTGGTAGTATTTTTAAATGAGTGGTTATATTAAATTTTCTAAAAAATTGGATTTTAATCTTCTAGAAATAGGAATTACCGTTTTATCTTTAAGAATCAAGCATCCTCCATCAATTCTAACATAGCGATCAATAAAATGGATGTTCACAATAAAAGATCGATGACTTCTTTTAAAGGATTCACTGCAAAGTAAATTTTCGAAATGTTTCAGAGTTTTTGAAATTAGAATTTTATTATTGTCAGTGAAGTAAATATGAGTATAAGGGCCATCAGCCTTACAATAAATAATACTAGCTGTTTCTACATATCTAACTCCATCTTTTGTAGGTAATCCAATTCGATCGAATGGTTTAGATCTATCAAATTCATTATTTAAGTTTATCGCAATTTTATTACTTGTGCTTTTAGGGACTTTTATTTTCACTTTATTTACTGCTAAGATTAATTCATTAATATCAATCGGTTTAATTAAATAATCAAGACACGAATATTTAATTGCTTTTAATGCATAATCCTCGCAAGCGGTAGTGAAAATAATTTCAAAATTAACAGGCGCAATTTGCTCCAAGACTTCAAACCCAGTCCCGTCTCCCATTTTAATGTCTAGAAATACAAGTTCAGGATGGATTGAATCTATAAGTTCTATCGCATGTTTTACTGATATAGCTTCACCAACGATTTCTAATTCAGGGCAAAATTGATTAATCAATTCTACTAATACAGCCCTAGTGCTTTTTTCATCTTCTACTATTAAAGCTCTAATTTTCTTCATAAGGTACTGTTATAATTACTTTAGTTCCTATTGGTCTATTTAATTTATCTTTTAAGTCAAGAATAGAAAAGGTATATGAACTTCCAACTTTTTTATCCACCTCTTTGTCCCAAATCGAAAGCCTCTTTTTTACCAAAGACAAGCCGAAAGATTTGTGTTTAATGCCACTATTTTTATTTAAATCTCTCCCTACCCCATTGTCTTGTATAATACATTGAATTGCATTCTCCATTTGTTTAATTTCTATTTCTATTAATCCTTTTCGATCCTTTAAACCATCCATACCATGCCAAATGGAATTTTCAATGAATGGTTGTATAAGCATTGGAGGTATTCTGATCTCTTGATTTTTTAAATCATCCGAGTTAATGCTAAACTCAAAACTGTTTGAAACTCTATTTTTCTCTAATTGTATATAATCTGTCAGCAATTCAATTTCCTCTGTAAGCGATATCCATTTATTATCTGAGTATTTTAAAATCTTTCTTAACATCCTCGCAAATGAAGAGACTGCTTGAACAGCCTCATTAGTCTTTCCTTTTAAAATTAGGTATTGAACTGAACTCATTACATTATATAGGAAATGGGGATTCATTTGAAGTCGTAATGCTTTCAATTCAGCACGTTGATTTTTTATAATTAATAAAGCTCTTTGTTGTTTACTCTGTAAAACCTTAGTTGTAATTAAGATAACAACTAAAATTAATAGAATAATTAAAAAAAATGTAAACCACCAAGTTGCCCAAAATGGAGGTTTAATTTTAAGATTAGTCGTTTTTTTAAGTTTGTTCCAAAATCCACCATGATACCTTCCTCTAAACTCCAACAAATTATTCCCATAGCCCAACTCATTAAGTTGGATTATTTCTTCGCTTGTAATCCATCGTTTACCATTTATTCTATATTGTAAATTAATTTCACTTAGAGGTTTAAAAAAAATGGGATTGAACTTAATAACTATAGGGATGTGGTCATAATTTAAGTCAATGATATTCATGTTATTTTCACTTTCAACCAAATTTATACCATTGACCGCAGGCGCAAAAGCCAATAGTGGATTTGTTAGTTTCATGCTCTCTCCAATGCTAAATAACAATATTCCCAAGTGGCTATTTACGATCAATTGAGAGTCAATAACTTTAGTCTCTTTACAATTCAATATATGAAACCCATTATCTTTACTAATAGATCGAATAAACTTCAATGAATCATTTACTATACTAAACTCATCTAACCCCTTTATGCTAGAAATAAACAGGTTATCATTAAATCCAATTGTAAGATCATTAATTAAATTACTAGCCAAACCATCAGTTTCAGAAACTCTTTGTATTACTGTAAATTGATCATCTAGTAAAATAATTCCATCACCTAGGGTGGCTACAATTATTTTATCTTTTAATTTCTTTATTGCTTGAATTCTTAAGTCGAAATCTGAAAGATATATCTGCTTAAAAGTGGTCTTTTCGTCCTTAACTTGAATTAAATGAATTCCATCATTGGTAGTTCCGACTATTGCAACAGAATCATTTAATGCTAAAACCGAATTCATTTTAGTGTTCAATTTAGAATTATTGGCGATAGAAACTGCTTTTTTGAGATTAAAAAAATTGGATTTATTGACTCTAAAAAGTTGTTGAGAAACTATCCAATAATAGTTAGGGGTTATATCATAATCATAAATAATTCTAACAATATTCTTATTGAGAATATTACCCTTATCAATTAATAAACCTTTACTTCTTTTAAAGACTAGTATTTCTTTGTTTTCAATGTTTACATAACTTTCAATTGAAGCTCCAAAAATAGTATACTCGTTTTTTAGATTTTTAAAGTCAAAATGATACAAATAGTTACTGTTCGCAATTGTTAGTAGTGATTTTTCAGGTTGTTCAATTTTTGAAAAAGAAAATCGAAATGGGTTGTCGAGAATTAATTGAGATGGAAAAATAGGGGAAATATAAAACAACCCATTATTAAGGGTGGCATACCATTTACTACCTTCATGATCTAGATATACACTATTAATTGAGTTTCCATTTAAAAAATAATGATCACAATTGAGTTGATCTTTTATTAAATCATTAATGGTTATTCTAAAATTCTCTTTAGCAGTTGAAATATATAAGAAGTTTCTATCATTTCTAATCAATTCAATATTATCTTTATATACAACCCTTTTTATATTCCTTTTTGTCTTTAAATCAGTAATAAAAATGGAGGCTCCTTCAGAAACTAAAAGATGATCTTTAAATATAATAACTTGTTTATGAATTGAATTAATGAAAGTTTCATGATTAATTTTATAAGTTGTATTATTTGAGTCTATATAGTATACAAAACCAGAATCTGATTTCACTAATATGTAATTATCTTCTATTTCTTTTACAATAATGCTAGATTTTACTTTTGAAATTAGTTTTTTCTCAATTTCTCCACTTTTTTTTATTTCTAAATAAGATGAATCCCAATTTTTGACAGTTATAAATTTGTTTCCACCACGATCTATCACCATTTTGGTAATAATATTGCCTGCTAAAATTTCTTTCAATTTAGAGTTGTAGGATTCGGCATAAAATTTTCCATTATGGATCCTTCCTATTTCATTCGAAATAGTATAATAATAAATAGAACCATCAATGCCTTTTTCAAATTTAAAAACGGTGTTATTTACTAATCCATCAACCGTAGTATAATTAATGAATTTCTTACCGTCAAATTTTGAGATTCCACGATCTGTTGCAATCCATAGATATTGATTCTCATCTTGAATTATGTCGTAAACTTGATTACTTGGCAAACCATCCTGGATAGTATAGTGCAAGTGATATGGTTCAATAGATAAAGTTGAAGTATTTGCTTTTTGGGCCAATAAGGATTCAGAGCATAATATTAAACTTATCAACAACTTGGACAGTACTGCTAATTGGGGTAAATTCAAAATATTAAAGTCAGAGAAGGTTAGGTTTAGTCAATATTGAAAATTAATAAAGTTTTTATTCTAAATGAAATGAATAATTAATACTTACTAAGTGGTATTGATTACTTATTAAATGGTATTGCATATAAATGGAGTTCTAAACTAGCTTTTAAAGTATAGAAAGGTAACAAATAAAATTGGCGCTTTATATCTAAACCCTCTTATCCAACAATCTAGACCTATTGGTTTAATAATCAACAAAAAAAGGCAACTGCTTTTGCAATTGCCTCTCACTTTTAAATTGTTTTAGAATGTTACACAGAAATTGTTTCGTGTTCTCCCAATTTTGGTTGTTCATTGGTCGCCCATGCTTTCCCCAATTCGAATAATTGGGTCACCTTATTTTCTTCATTGGTCCAATAAGCTGCTTTATCCATCTCTACTTTGATGAGTGAAATACTCGGATCGTCAATTCCTTTCGGGAACCAAGCTTTGACCATTGGATTCATCAATTCTTTCATCTTTTGTTCATCGGTATGTATACTCGCCATTCCTGAAATGGTCACGTAGATTTGTTTTTTAGTATCTGTAATACTGATGTTCACTTTGGGATGTTCTTCAATTTCATTCGCTTTACAGCTATTCTCATTAGTGAAAAACCACATGGTTCCATCTTCATTAACTTCACTTAAACCCATTGGACGGGATTTTAAGTTGCCATCATTCTGCTGGGTAGTTAGCATGGCCATTCGTTGATCATCAATTAAGTTCAGTAATTTATTGTATTTCGTTTCCATAATATTTATTGTTTTGACAATAAAGACGCAAGGATTGTTCCAATGAGGCATTCCCTCTATTTCAAGGCGTAAACCAACCAGTTTTTCAATGATGGTGTGGAAATGCGGTGACAACTGTGGAACTCTTTAAATTGTGACAATTATTTAAGGCTACTTTCCTCATTTTTCTTCATTCAGAAAGGGAACTTTAATCGGAAGTATTAATTTTGACCTCAAATGAGCAATACGCAGCAATCAATATCAATAAAGGACAATTGGATTTTTTTCTTAATCTGTCCGATCATTGCGCTTTTGGTGGTTCATATTGGGAATGAAAACGACTTCACCGCATTACTTAAAATGCCCTCCTATTACACTGACATTTTATTGGCATTCGCCCTTACTTATGCCACAGCTTATTATATCAAATGGATTTTTAGAGTCCGATTCTCAGCAGCCCAATGGATTCCGCTAGACTTTCTAAAACTTTTTGTATTTGGCATCCTAATTCCAACGGCTACAATTATTCTCTTGGAGTCGCTTTACCTGGTATTCTTATTGCATATTCCATTGAGCGAATCTTCTATTTTTTATCTAGAACTTCCGTTAATCTTGACTTTTTGTGCAGTGATCAATTTAATTTACATCAATTTATTAAACACTTCGCAAAAGAAGTTTTTGGAGCAGAATTTAATCCTTCAAAAAGAGCAATTGGAATCAATAACAACTCAAAAAGAATCGATTTTTTTAGTTGATCATGGCGCAACATCAAAAGCCATTACTGCCAAGGAGGTTGCCTATTTCATTATTTATGAAAAAAATGTATTCTTAGTTCATGCAGATGGGAATCAATACTTGTATGGTTCTACGCTAGAGAAAATTGAGCAAGAACTAGATGCATTGCAATTTATTCGAATAAATAGAAAAGCCATTGTCAACCGCAAAGCCATCCTTTCTTTTGAGCGATTGGAGTCTAGAAAGCTAAAAGTGTTGCTTCAGCCCACCCCAAAAGTGGAGGTATTTGTTTCAAAAAACAATGCCAGCAAATTTCAAGAATGGATGCTTCAAAAACAACTGTCCGCTTGAGCTTAAATTTTGTCCGTTTCACATTAATGCCATTGGATATAACGGATTCTAAAGAATTAACAGAATAATTTTGCGGTCCAATTGATTTTAAATTCAAGGACTGTTTTATGCGAAATACTATTTTATATCTTCTTCTATTTCTTGTGCCCACACTTTATGGACAAGAGAATAATTTAAAAAAAGAAACTGCCATTTCTGTTGGTTATTTTGGAGAAACCATTACTCACAAAGGAGTAAACGTTGGATTGGAAAAGCACTACTTTGCAGATTCAAAATACAAAATGATTGTATCGGCAAATGCTGGATATTATATCCATCAACGAAACAATACTTCTATTTTTTTAAGGGGGCAATGGGGACAACGCGTTCAGCTCACTAAAGGGGTTTTTATTGAAAACTTTCTAGGAGTTGGGTATTTACATCAATTTTCGCATGGTGGAGAATTATATGAGGTGCTTCCAAACGGAGCGGTGGTAGAAAAAAAGAAGCGTGGAAACCCGAAACTGATGCCTTCTGTAGCAATTGGAGGTGGTTATCTTTTCCCGAATAAACGAATTGCTATATATGTTCGTCCTGAACTATTTTGGAAGGCTCCTTTCAATGGTTACTTCTTAACTCATTTTGCATTGAATACCGGTTTAATATTTAATTTATATGGCAATGAATAAAATCAAATGGATCTGCGGATTACTTCTTCCGATTATGTTACTATTAAGTTGTCAAAAAGAGAATTTATTGGAAGATGGCGACTTCTTCTATCTGGAAAGCAAAGGGGCTGTTATGCCTGTTTGGGTAAAGGGGAACACTGCCTCAAATAAGTTTATCATTATGCTACATGGTGGCCCTGATGGAGGGTCTTCACAGTATTACACTATATTTCCTTCTCATCAAGAAATAGAGCAAGAATTTGCCATCGTCTATTGGGATCAGCGCATGTGTGGAATGAGTCAAGGAAACCCGTCCATGAAAGATGCCACCATCCAACAGTTCACTGATGACTTAGATCAACTCATCTCGCTTATCAAATTCAAGTATCATTCTCCTGACCTCTACTTAATGGGGCATTCATGGGGAGGAGCACTAGGAACGAATTACCTCCTGAATCATCAATCGAACATAAAAGCTTGGATAGAAATTGATGGAGGGCATAGCTGGACCACTGCAAATTCCCTTTCAAGAAGCATCATGATGGATTATGCGACACAACAAATCAACACAAACACGGAAAAGGCGTATTGGCAGTTTGCGCTTAAATGGTATGAAGATCATCCGTTTATTGGAATTAATGAAGATGCACATTACTCCTTTGTGGGAAAAGCAAATGGATACGATTATAATCCAGAAAGCGATTCCCTCCAAGTTCCTTTCACTGATTTATTATTTCATTCTCCCATATCAACTGCCTATTTTTTTGCGCCATACAATTTTTCATTTCTAGACAAAGGACTTGATTTACAAGATCAGTTGGGAAAAATTACCATTCCGACTTTACTTTGCTGGGGAAAACACGATAAGGTGTTTCCATTAGAAATTGGCCAAGACACTTATCTTAAATTAGGTACTCCTGAAAAGGATAAATACATCAAAATATTTGATATTTCAGCACACTCACCAAATTATGAACAGCCCAAAGCATTCGCCAAAGCAGTCATAGACTTTATCCATCTGTATTAAGGTTAGATGAGTCCTATGGCTTCTTTTACCATCTTCTCACTATAGCTATTTAGTTTTTGATGTGACGGCATCCAACCCAATAAAAAACGCGTAAAATCGGCCCAAGCGATTGAAAATAGACTTCTCCACTCTTGCTCGAGTGAATTGATATCGATCTTTTTTTCGGATCGTTTCAATGCAGCTTTCAAAGTTTCAAAATAGAAATCCAATAATTCATCTTCGTAATTCTCACATTCAGATTCAGTCAAGCAACTGCCTATAAAGTAAACCACGTCTTTCATTCCACAACCGCCACCGACATATTGAAAATCTACTGCTGCGACTTTTTTCATGTCATTCGAAAAACAAAAGTTAGCCACTTTAGCATCTCCATGAACGATGGTTTTATAGGTGCAATTTCGAAGGATTTGATCCAGTTGGATCGCCTTGTTCTTTAAACCACTCTCCGCCATGGCTTCTAATTCATCTGGGCGCGTGGCTAAATGCCAATAGGTTCCTTCTTCCCACAAACCTTTAGGAGATTCATTAAGAAAAAGCGCATGAAAATTGGCCAACCAACTCAACACTACTTTGGCTTCCTCAACTTTCAAATTAGACTTTCGAACTGGATAGCCTGAAGCATTCAAGTCTTCTAGAATGATCAAGTGTTTATCATCTGTAGATTGAGAGGCGTAGCATTTTGGAACCGGGCAAGAAGCATCGCATCGAGAAGCCCAGTTTTTATACCACTCCACTTCTACTTCATACGATTTTACTTTTCGTTGATGCGATCGATCCGTGTTCCACCCACGAGGATGGTTTCTATTCGATTGAAAATTGATGTTCTTGATGATAACAGATTGAATATCCTCATTCTTTAATTGAACACGGGTTATTTCTCCATATCCACTCCACAACGATTGTATAACGGTCGATTTTGGCTTATTCTCACTATTTAGCTGATCGATTAGTTCGGTTATTTCTGAAGGATTTATCACGATTCAAAAATAGGGCTATTGGAAAAAATATCGCATCCTTTCTTTAAAATGCTAGACCGATTCGAATACCCGGATAGAATTTTCTAAATCCATCTTCCATATATAATTGAGGACTAAAAATGATCTTTTTGTAAATCGACTTATTAAAACTTAGTCTGAATGTGTTTTCATCAAATAAATCACCTTGCCTCGAGACTAAATAGCCAAATTCTACTCCAAAAAGATCTTCTCTTAGTCCTTTTTTTGCGAAATTGAATCGGTAACCTACGTTTATAAATGTATTGATGTTCATCTCACTAGGACTAGTGAAATCATACATCAAATTAGCTGAAAAATAAGCGTTGTTTTTAATGATTCCTTTCTTTAAAAAGATAACATCTGCTGAGAAACTAATATCAACCAAACTAGTGTTCTTAAGGAGACTCACTCCAGTTCCCATATACAAGCCGATCTCATCCCCATCAGAGTTTGTTCTGTTTTTTTCTACTATTTGTGTTACATTCCCATCAATACATTGAAAGAAAAAGGACTTCGACATTTTTGATTTTTCAGGCAAAGAATCTATTACTCGCTTTGTACATTCCATAATTTCAAACTCAGAAAGTATACTTAAGTCATTTGTTGAGAGTGTCACATTTAACCCTTTGTACATCAATTGCGCTTTATCCCGAACACCAGTATTTATTAATTTTGATTGATCCATTAAGAAAATCTGTTTGGGATTCCCTTTTTCTATGGAAAGTAAACTATCAGAAAAATAGATAACCACCTCTGATTCATCTAATTTTAACTGATCTACAAATTGAGGGATTTTCGATTGAAAGTTAGTTATGAGTATCTCCAAGTCCTTATTTTCTTGCAACTTACTATAATCTTCAAACTCAATAATTACTTCTACTCTATTGTCAATAATTATTGTCACCGAATCAGGTATCATTTGACTAAAACCAAAAAAAGGTAGTAGTAAGAAACCAAGAATGATTTGTACTTTTTTCATGTGTATCGTTTTAGATTAATTAGAAGCAATAGAATTTAATTTCACTTTTATAGTTTCTGACTCATTATTAGACGGTTTAGAAGTTTTATAAACCGGATAAATTTTCGAATTTGGATCAATTTGACTTCTACTTTCTAGTGGAACAACCTGTTCTATTGAATCCTCATTACTTTCTTTGATTGTTTGCTCCGCGATGTATTTAATTTCTTCAATAAATACGGTATCAGTCTGATATACATACTGTGTTTTTTCAACAAAATAGTCCTCACTTAAAACTTTATTCTGAAACTGCTGTAGTAATTGAATGTCAGATTGAAAACAACTCAGTTGCTCGTCTTTTTGCTCCAACTGCTTAGATTGAATTAAATAGTTTGATTGCATAGCATTAATGCTATTCGCCAACTGATTCATTTCTCTTTGGTGTTGCTCATTCATAAAATAGATAATACTAACAGAGCTCACTAACAACAAGATTACCGCTGCAGCCTGATATTGCCATCGAATTAGACCTTTCTCTGAATTTAGGTTTTGTTGCACAGCTGTCCATACAAACGATTTTGAATGTTCGATTTCCTTCGAATACAAATCACTCTCCTCGTTTAGCTTATTCCTTAATAGGTTATCAAAATCAGTTGGTTCCATAAGTCGCTTTATCGTTATTGATCGTATTCATTAGACTTGTTCTAGCTTTTTTCAATTGAGTTTTTGAAGTGTTTTCGCTAATTTTTAAAAGAGCAGCAATTTCCTTGTGAGAATAGCCTTCAATCACATACAAGCTAAAAATGGTTCTATACCCAGTCGGTAATTGTTCTATCATTTTTAAGATGTCTGAAGCTTGCATTTGCTCCAAACTATTTGGTGAGTTATTTTGAATTTCAAAAGGTTCTGAATCAAAATCCAATTGACTTCGTTTGTTTAACAATCTAATTGATTCATTAATTAATATTGTTCGAATCCACTTTCCCAGACTTCCTTTACCTTGGTAGGAAAAGGATTTAAGATTTTTAAAAACCTTAGTAAAAGTTAGTATTATAGCATCTTCAGCTTCGTGATGATCACTCAAATAACGCATCGAAATAAGGTACAATTCCTTGTAATAATTGCTGTACAAGGTTTCTTGCGCATGTCGATTATTATCAATGCAATGTTTAATGAGTATTTCTTCGTTTAAGATCAATTCTTTCAATTGGATTGGCTTTCGAATGTATAACCTAGGAAGTTCTAAATTGGTTGTCTGGGAGTTAAAATATTCCAGGAAACCTTAATTAAGGTAATGAAAACGAGCCTTTATTATACCAATAGGTAACTACTTATAGCTCTAAACATCAATTATTAATTCGCTACACCTATCGCCTCGTATTTCAATATGTCAGTTCAGTTACCTTTGGTCGATAGTTTTTTTTGGGGTACTGAAGGTTTTACATTTTTCAAAAATAGGGTTAATAGAAGATCTCTAGATGTTAAGAATTTCTAATCAACTTCCAATTTTGCTGAGCCACTAATAACAGCACCATTATCATAATCAAAATTGACATCACAAAATTTGATATACTTCTTACCAACATCATTTACTTCAAAATAAATTGATTGACCCTTGATAGCTTCAACAAAATTGTTACCGAATTGATCAACATACCAGGCTTCTGCATGGTATGCTTGTTTTCCAATTAAAAGTCGCTCACTTTTAGTCGGAATTCCTAAATGAAAACTTGGTAACGCTAACATTAATTCTTCACCTGAACTAAATCTGAAAACAATGATCTCTTTATTGTCAATTTTATCTCCGAAAAATGTAGCAATCTGCTTCAAAGTTTTATTTTTGTTACTCCATTTCAAGGAATTATTAAAATTAGATTCACAGGATAGTACTTTTTTTTCACAGGGTTTACAATCGCCACCACAATCCGTATCTAACTCACCTTCCTCAGGATTAAAATACTTATTAAAGCAGTGATCAAAATCGAAATAATCTCCAGGCGCATTTATTTTTAGATTACATGAAATTAGTTCAATATTTATATTTTCCTTAGGCGTATTATAATTTACAACTCTACTACCTTTAGATTCTAAATTTCCATGAATGGAAGTTTTGCATTCTCCTGGAAATAACGTATCGTAAGTTGAACCTGTCGCAATATTATAAACGACTATTTTATTAATTGTTGGATTACAAAGTTCTAGAGTGGTGAATTCACAAATAACATCTTCCTTAGAACATGAAATAAGAAGCAGTGAAATAAATAAGAATACAATAAATCGGTTCATTTTGAGAGTATTTAATTGAATGTTAGATGAAAAATAATCTATTTTTTTGATTTATAATAAGTTTTCTACTACACTTCTGAAAAAATATTAGTTTAGTAAATTGATTGATACCCTTTTCGATTAACAGAGTCCTACACTAAAATTATAAATACCCAACCCCAATCGCCTTCCACTTCTGAGCATACATTTCAGGACAAGAACCCAACTCCCCACTTTTCCAATTCAACAAGGCTTGAAACTCTATGTCTTCCAATCGATAAACTTTTACCATATAACTCTGACGAGCAAATACATAATGACTTACTTTCGGTTCCGGAAACTCTGTAAAAGTATCTTCTCGAAAGTTGCCGATACATTCCGCCACAGGAAATTTCAAGTCCAACGTCACAATTGATGGAGAGATTTGAAGTGGACTGTTTGGCTGTTTATTTATGATTTCCTCATGCCCTTCTCCATTGTATACCTCAGTAAAGGTTCGTTCGAATTTGGCCACATCAAGGATGAACAATTGCCATGATTCGGGAGTGCCCTCATCTTCCAATAAAGTAGATTCCAAGTAAGCTGGAAATAGCTTTCCTAAATCATTTAATGTATAGCTTGTAGATGGATGTTTCAACAGGAAATTCCAAGCGAAGTGTTGAAATAACTCTTCACCCAATGCATTTAATAACCCTCGGTATTCTACTTTAAAACATTCGAATAGCCTTGCAAAATATCCGTTGTGATAAATTCCAATTCGTTGTTCACTTGTTAATGTATTCGAAGGAGAAACTACAGACTGAATACTCCAATATTGATCGTTGATAGCAGTTTCTTCTGCACCTTTTATAGCACCATTTGGATGAGTAATCACGCCCACCATCCATTCTTGAATTTGTTTTAAATCACTCATTATTCCCAAATAGCTGGTGCGGTTGACAATGCATTGGAGACTGTTTCTGTGGCATTTGAAAGCAGCACTTCTTCAGGAAGTTTTCCATTTTCAAAAATCTCCTTTGCTTTCAATACTTCCTTTTTCAATTCAGGAAAGGCAGGGATATTGGAATCCCATTCCAACAAAGTAGATACAGGGCCAGTTAATTCAATTGTTTTTTGATACAACTCCCAAACATTTTGAACCACATGATTGTCGTGCGTATCAATAATGTGTGTACCCTTATTTAAATGTCCAGCTAAATGAAATTGTACCACTTTGTCCAATGGCAATGCTTTTACATATTCAAATGGATCAAATTGATGATTGAAAGAGGACACATAAACATTGTTTAAATCCAATAATAATCGACAGTCGGATTGATTGGCCATTTCACGAATGAAATCCCACTCAGTAAACGTATCCGTTTTAAATTGTAAATAAGAACTTGGGTTTTCTAGAACCAAGGGGCGTTCCAAGTAATCACTGACTACTTTTATACGTTCAACGACATGCTTTAACGTTTCTTCATTCAAAGGCAATGGCAATAAGTCATGGGTATTTTTTCCCAAAACTCCAGTCCAACACAAATGATCGGAAATCCATTGGGCGTTGATTTCCTTTTCCATGACTTTCAATTTCTTTAAATAGTCGAAATTAATGGGATCTGTACTTCCGATAGACATGGAAACTCCATGCATCACAACAGGATATCGCTCTGCAATTTGATGAATCACATACCGTGGAAAACCGTTGGAATCTATAAAATTCTCAGAGATAATTTCAAACCAATCAATCTCAGGATTTTCCTTCAAGATGTATTGAAAATGCTGACTTCTAAGCCCTAATCCAAATCCCAAGTAAGGGAAGTTTGTATTTTTAATCATTTGGCAAAGTAAAAGAAAAACGATGCAAGAAAATCTTGCATCGTTTGTAACTGAATTAAGTTTTTATTTTGTTGTCGGTAATGGACAAACCACACCGGTTGATGGAGTTAGTTCAGGTTCATACCTCCTAGCCATTGTTTTGTTATTATTTGGCAATACTGTTTTTCCTGCTGCAGTAGCTTGTGCTTCAAAAAGCGTTCTAGCAACCGACCAAACTGACTGACCACCATAATTCTTTGTTGCTTGTGGGTACATTTGACAAGGTGAAATTGGAGATTGACAACCACCTTTACCAGCACAATTATTCTGCCCAGGTGTAGGAATAGTTCCCGCAGCTGCGTATCCACAACCTCCTTGTCCTGCGCATTGGTTAGAAGAGCTACATGCTTGTTCTACTGTAGCACAGTCACCATCACCTGGACCACTTCCAGAATTGTTATATCCTTTTCCTGCACACATATTTAATCCTTGACAAACGTGCTTCTCTGCCGGACCCGCAGGCCATGGAGTTGGTGAACTCACATAATTCCAAGCTGGAGTTTGACCACTTTGCCATACTGAAGTAGCAAGCGTTCCAGTTTGTGACATCCCTCTTAAATCCAAAACATCAGTAGATTTAAAATCAGCATTCATTTGGTTGATCACCTTAGAGTAAACCTCAGTTAGTTCCAATTGAGCAGGATGCATTACATCTGGTGGTCCAACTTGATATTGAGGAATGGTGTTGGTTTTTAGATAGGTATTGATATCATTGAATCGTTCCCAATGGCTGATGTCATCCAACTCTTGATACTCTTGCCCTTTTTCTGGAACATAAGAATCAGGCATAAATCCTTCGGCACCATTGCCTTCTCCCTCTTCAACGATACATGCCATCGCATTGTAAGCGTCTTCTAAGGTTTGTATAGATTGTTTAACATCTCCATACATACCTTGAAAATTCATCTTCTGATAAGCATCATTCTCTTTTGAATACATTTCGTTCCACATGGCCTTCACTCCATACGCTAAAGCATGGTATAAATCACCAATAGACTCATAACTATCATGATATAATTTAGGACCAGTGGTAGTCACAGGGTTTGCTGGATCTTCATTGTAAGGATAATTAGGATCAGGAACTTCTATAGCCAACATTGTATCTATTAATTGACTCAAATTACCATTTACAGCCATCCCTTTGATGCCTTTTAGACAGGATGGTGGCTTGCTTAAATCAGGCGCAGTAATGTCAGGTCGAACCCCTAGAGCATTTGAAATATTGCAAGCCAATGTTAAGTGATACATTTCTTGAATTGCTACCGACATAATAACATCGTAAGCAGAAAATAACTCAGTATCTGCTGGTTTATCTTTCGTAGCACCTGAAATTGTTGCGCTAATTACTTTATCATTCCTATTCTCAATTTTTATTGAACTAGCGGCACTTAAATACACAGGAATTGTAAATATTTCAACGGCAATTGCTGTATTTAAGGTTTTAGCAAGATTCTCTTGCGTCCATGGTTGACCTACAGAAGGTGTTTTGTTTGTCATTTTTAGTTTAGGTTTAAAATTTGAATCCGATTAATAAGTGATAAAAATATCTTAAAAGGTGAACCAATACAATACGGGGAAACTCGCATAATTGAATTTTAAGTTATCCACAGCTATTAAGTTTTCCACCATTCTATATGTCTTATCTATTTCTAGAATTCAGTTCACTTTCCTTATTTTTGGGAATTGACTTTAAAAATTTTCCCCTTGACTATGAAATCAACTAGACTCCTTTTCACGCTTTGCTCCTTTCTTTTCATGATTAATAACATAAATGCTCAAAATGATGGTGCCTACAACTATATGGATCAACAAGAGGATACTTCTCGTTTTTTTATAGGAATTAACTTTGGGGCATACTTCCCGAACAACAATACAGCAGGAATGTATTCAGGAACTCCAAGTGCTACGCCATTCGGAATTCAATCTGTTCTAAATCGCAGAGATTTCAAACAAACATTCGAAAATTATTTCCAATACCCTTATTCAATTGAAGAATACCCTACAGATCCATCCTACAAAACGGCGTTTGAAATTGGATTACATGCAGGGTATCGACTAGGAAAACGATTCTCTCTATTTTTAGATTTTAACACCGTTCAATTAAGGTTTGAGCAAGCGTTTACAGTTTCTATAGATGATCCAAAGAATCAGCGAGTAGGACCAACATATGAAGCCATTCCTATTTTTGGGAAAGAGAATCGCATCAGTGTTAACTTGGGTATGCAGTACAACTTTTACACTAATGGTAAATCAACTGCCTACCTTTCATTGTTTGGAAATGCAACAGATGTGGAATTAAAAAGCAATTATTTCGTAGTGAACAATCAACAATATGAGCTCTTTCATTACAATTACAACCTTCCATCACAACGCGTTGGTGGAATTGGCTATGGTGGTGGAACAGGTATAGGATACAAGTTCCATTTAAATGATCAGATTTTAGCTGATCTTTATTACAACTTGACTTACACAGAGATTAACCTAAAAATAGGTTTTCAAGAATATGGCATTCAGAATGGACTTGGAGTAAGGATATTATGGACCAAATAATCTTCGATTAAATCATCCATAATACACTCGAATTTAACTTCTCTTTATTAATTACTTGTAAAGCCTGATCGATCTTTTAAAAGTTTATTTAAATTTTGATTCATCCATTCTAAGCGCGCTTTCAAATATGTTTCTATAATTTCTACTTCAGAAGCAAAATTATAAGCTTCAGGATACCATTTATTTGCATTTCTATGTACTGCACCCGTTTTAGTAAGGTAGCTAGAATCACTAGTTATTTTTTTGATAAGGTTTTCGTAGACTAGGATTCCGTTTGTAGTTCTGTTCACATTCCAAGTATTCTGAACAACTCGGCAAAAGGATGTATCTAGCAATAAACTTTCCCACCAGACTGGAGATTGACCAAGTTCATTCATACAGTAGGTCCAACCAGTGGTATCATAATAGTAATACGTTGTTGAAGTATCTGCACAACAACCTTTACCCGTTTCATTGCCACCTGCATTCGTATTCCCGAAGGATTTATTCTTGTCCCACAATGGCCCTGCATACATTTTCTTGTTTTTTTGATACATAAATGTACTGCGATGATATCCATCAGGATCTCTGGCTAATTCATTTAATAAAAAGTAAATGGCGAATGAATTGTAATCTGTAGTTGAACGCATATTTTGAAATGCAGCTTTCATTGCTGGCACTTTGTCCAATGAATCATTAGGACAAGGAATATAAATGCCATTTGTGGCCTTCAACTTCGGACAACTAGGGACAGAAGCATAAGTATTATAAATAGAACTATGGTTAGAAACCCATTTATTAGCGTACCAGTTATTTATACTGTCCCACCCACCTGTATTTTTACTTTTTGCTAACCCATCTACCTTAGGCTCATATAACTCTACCTGAGACGTTAATACAACGTTTGAAAACTGCTTGTACTTACTTTCTGCTGGGTTTAATTGAAGAATGAAGTCGGTATGTCCTTTAGATAAATCATACTTTTTTATGTCAATGCGATGTTTTTCAGCTTTAATTTTTTCCATCAAAAGATAGACCCCATTGTAATACTTTTCAGGATTCGCGATTACCTTTAATAACTGACTTTTAAAAAATGTGGAATCATTTATTATGGCAGTTGCAGGAGCTTCAATAATAAACAATTCAAAATATTTGTTTCTTGGAGCCCACTGCCCCATTTCTTGCTGAGTATAAAATGCCAACGAATTTCTCATCAACGTCAAATCAAAAGCTCCAGCATCATTAAAAACCCAATGACTCCCACCGTGCTTCATATCCATAAAGTGATTCGGTTTCAACTCCTTTTTATCTGTCGAATTCAATTCAACTTCGAACTGCTGTTTACTTACCTCCCTAGTAGACCGGCCTCTAACATGCATCTTAGCCAAAATTCCATTTTTACCACTTTTAAGTGTATCCAATACAACTGTATTATTTCCCTGGGTATTAAAATAATACAGTTGTACTGAACAAGATGAATCCTGTAAGTTTTGGCCTGAAGCAACAATAGCTACAACAGGATTAATGTATTGAGTAAGAGTATCTGCTTTGGTAGGTAAGCTAGTTATAAAACTTAAGCAGAATGCTAAGGGTAGGATGTTTGACTTTAAAAATCGTTGATGAATATTCTTCATTTTCTTAGTGTTTGATTCAGAAATAGGTTAAAGTATCAATCTAAAAATTAGAATATAAATTGATATCAACAAATATACTTCACCTCCCAACTATAAAAAATGAGTGAATACTCTCAATTTTAAAGTAATAATAATCGCCTTGATTAAACGAATACCAACCAAGTCTGCAGAATGCAAGTCTCTACTTATAACTAAAAGGACTTATCAAAGAAGAGGTAATCCAATATAGAACTGAAGTAAAAAAAAGTCTATTCTCAGAATTATAGCCTCTCTATTCTAGCTTCTAAGATCTAACTTCTTGCTTCCATTCTCTAACCACAAAGTTCACAAAGTATTAAATTTTCAAATGCAAAATAGAAACACAATGTCACTCTTCTAGCCAATAGTGTCTCTATTCTAGCTTCTAACCTCTCACAGCGAAAGCGGTCTAGTTTAATTCAAATCCAACGCCTTAATGCTATCAATACGGTTGCGTTCCAAGAAAGCATCAATGGTTTCAAAGTGTTCAATTACACGCTGATTTTTAAACTCAAACACCTTTTCAGATAGCCCTTGTAAAAAGTCTCGATCGTGAGAAACTAGAATCAAGGTACCATCAAATGCCTTTAGAGCTTCTTTCAACACATCTTTTGATTTCAGATCTAAATGGTTAGTTGGCTCATCGAGAATCAATAAGTTAACTGGATCCAATAGTAATTTAACCATTGCTAATCGGGTGCGCTCCCCTCCTGACAACATACTCACTTTCTTGTCGATATCGTCGCCACTAAACATGAATCCACCTAAAATAGATTTAATTTGTGTTCTAATTTCTCCTTTTGCTACTTCGTCTACTGTTTGAAAAACAGTCAAATCTGGATCCAATAAAGCCGCTTGATTTTGTGCAAAATAACCCACCTTTACATTGTGTCCTAAAACACATTTTCCTTCTACTTCTATCTCTCCCAAAATGGCTTTAATCATGGTAGATTTTCCTTCACCATTTCGGCCAACAAATGAAACCTTTTCTCCTCGGCTCACAGAAAAGCTAGCATCCTTAAATACAACGTGATCATCATATTGCTTCGATAAATCAGAAGCACTCACCGGGTAGTCTCCTGAGCGAGGAGCTGCAGGAAATCGCAAACGAAGCGCTGAAGTATCAATTTCGTCCACTTCTATAATTTCCATCTTTTCCAACATTCGTTCTCGTGAATTCACCTGATTCGTTTTAGAATAAGTCCCTCTAAATCGTTCAATAAATCCCTTAATGTCTGCAATGGTCTTTTGTTGCTCGTCGTATGCTTTTTGCTGATGCACTCTGCGATCTTCTCTCAACTGCAAGTAATGACTGTAATTCGCTTTGTAGTCGTAGATTCGACCCATAGTCACTTCAATGGTTCTGTTCGTAATGTTGTCGATAAAGGTTCTATCGTGAGAAATGACTATTACCGCTTTTGCTTTGTGAACCAAGAAATGTTCTAACCATAAAACAGACTCAATATCAATGTGGTTAGTTGGCTCATCTAACAGGATTAAATCAGGCTTCTGCAATAGAATTTTCGCTAATTCTATTCGCATTCTCCATCCTCCACTAAACTCACTCGTTTGGCGGTGAAAGTCTTCCCGTTTGAAACCTAATCCTTTCAATGCCTTTTCAATCTCACCATCGTAATTAATTTCTTCGATGGCGTAAAACTTTTCTCCTAAATCACTTACGCGATCAATTAAACCAGAATATTCAGCAGATTCATAATCAGTTCTTGTTTCCAATTGTTTGTTGATGGATTCAATCTCATCCCGCATGGAGAAAATCTCTTTGAACGCTTTGGCCGCTTCTTCAAATACGGTGCAGTCATCATCAGTCAACAAATGTTGCGGTAAATAAGCGATGACAGCATCCTTTGGTGCATTTACTTTCCCTCTGGTTGCTTTCTGTGCGCCGGCTATAATTTTCATCATGGTGGACTTCCCAGCACCATTTTTACCCATTAAGGCGATTTTATCGTTTTCATTCACCACAAAAGAAACATCACTAAACAAGGTTTCTCCGCTAAATTCTACTGCTAGTCCGTCAACTGAAATCATAGGTACATATTTGAGGACGCGAAATTATCAAAATAAGAGGAGATGTGATGCCTTTATTAAATTCAACTTCTTCAATTTTAACCCAACCAAACACCACCGTAAACCAATTTTATTTACGTTTGTGATTCAAATCTTCATTATTGATCGCATACAGTAGAAATAATAGAAACAGCATCCTGATTGGTTTGGTGTTGGCTTTGCTAGCGCCATTAATTGGTGGTGGATTCTATTTTGTATACCGAAGAAATGCGGTTCGCAGAGAAGTGAAGCACATGATGAAAACCAAAGCGAGTAAAGACGATTTGGTAGAGTTTAACTTCACCAAAGTTGAAATCGAAAACGAATTGAAATGGAAGCATTCCAAGGAATTCGAATACAAAGGTGTGATGTACGACATCATTGAAGTGAATGAAAATGGAGGTTTGACTCAATATTGGTGCTGGAAAGATGAGAAAGAAACCCATCTGAACAAGCAACTCATTCATTTGACCAATTATGCCCTCGGTCATGATGTGCCGTTTAAAAATCAAAAACAACAGCTAAAGACCTTCGTGAAATCATTGTTTGCCGAAAATTGGACCCATTTTCAATGTCAATTGTTTGGTAAAACCAATAATAACTTTGCACAATTTTCCGAAGGAGTTATCACGCCTTTTTTCACTCCACCTTCCCCTCCACCACAATTCAACTAATTTAATTTCAAGAATATAAATACAATTCTGCTATTGCTCATTTAATAGCACTGGCGGAGCTATGTTCTAACATTAACTAAATCTAATCAACGATTTACAAAAAGAAATTTAAATTAGAAATACATGAAATTATATATTACACTCCTATTGTCGTTATTCATAACGGCACAAGGGTTTAGTCAACAATTATCGGGGAAGGTAATTGATGCAGAAACGAATACACCATTAATAGGTGCGACAATCAAAAATAAAAGTGGAATTACTACCACTGATAATTCAGGTCAATTTAAAATAGCCTGCGTATCAAATAGTCCGTTAACGGTTTCTTATATCGGCTATGTAGCTAGCAGTCAAACGATAACTAACTGCAATCAAGAATTGGTTGTGAAATTGGCAATGGCTGACAACAAACTAGGTGAAGTTGAAATTACGGCTTCTTCTAGTAAAGAAAAACTGTTGTTGACTGAACCCAGGTCCATTGTAAAATTGGATTCCACTGAACTACAACGTGGAAACGGACTATTTTTGTCCGATGCCATCAATACCAATGTTCCGGGCGTGCAAATGCAGCAGCGTACCATTGCTGGTGGACAATCCTTTAACATTAGAGGTTACGGAAACGGACTCGGTTTTAGAGGAGCGAGTAACAACTTCGATGGACAAGGTTCTAAAGTGTACTTGAATGGAATTCCATTGACTGACGCAGAAGGCATTACCGTATTGGATGACATTGACTTCGGTTCTATAGATAAAGTGGAAGTAACAAAAGGTCCATCTGGTGCACTCTACGGATTAGCCATAGCGGGTGTGGTGAATTTGCAAACTAAAAAAGCAGCCAAAAACACGACCTCTATTGGACAAAATACCATGTTCGGTAGTTATGGATTGTTCCGATCCACGACTCAAGTAGCCATTGGCGGTGAAAATTCCTCCGTCTTGATTAATTATGGAATGCAAGAATTTGATGGATTTATGGATCACACCAAATCGCACAAAGATTTTGTGAATGTAATGGGTGATTTTAAATTAAACGAAAAGCAAAGCGTTACAGCTTATTTAGGCTATAGCGATAGCTACGATGAAAGAAATGGTGAATTGACCATTACTCAATATGAGGAAAAAGATTACTCAGGGAATGCGCGATATATTAAAAACGATGCACATTCTGCAGTAAAGTCTTTTAGAGCCGGTTTTGGTCAAACCTATAAATTCAAAGAGCACTTTTCAAACACCACCACTTTCTTTGGTTCTACCTTAAAAATGGACAACAGTTCTGCAGGTGGCTGGAATGACAAAGCACCGTTAAACTATGGATTAAGATCGACGCTAGATGTCAATTACAAACTGTCAGATAACATTTCAATCAGTGGAATCTCAGGGGTAGAATTACAAGTTTCTACAGCTGTTGCCAACTCTTATGGAATGGTAACAGACAGCACTGATTTAGACGGTTATAATGTAGTTGGAGGTATTAGAAGTATTCAATCAGCGACCAATAGCACTGCGGCCTACTTTACACAATGGACGCTTTCTTTACCAAAAGATTTCAGCGTAACTGCAGGAGTTGGATTGAGCACAATGAAAGTAGAATTACAAGATCGTTTATGGGGTACAAAAAATAATATTCCAGGATCAACAGTTCCGCAAATCATTAAAAATCGATACGATGACTTGATTTCTCCTTCTGTTTCCATTAACAAGAAAATCAATGACAAAGCCTCTGTTTACGCGACTTATTCGGTTGGTTATAAAGCGCCTGTTGGCTCACAATTCTACATTCCTTACACCAATGAAGTGAATAAAGGGTTGGTACCTGAAAAAGGGACTCAAATTGAAGTGGGTACAAAAGGTAGCTTCCTAAACAATCATTTGTATTATGAAGTGGCTGTTTTCAATGCTCGATTTGAAGACAAGATGAGTACTGTAGCAGTTTCTGATGCGGCACAAACGACCACTTTATATTCTTACATCACCAATAGTGGCTCATTGAACAACAATGGTTTTGAGGCTTTAATCAAGTATGAGGCGATTAAAGAACGAGGTGGATTCTTTACTTCAATCGCTCCTTTTGCTAACTTAACGTATTCTGATTTTAAATACGATAACTTCAATTATCAGAAAATTGGATCGAGTAATGCTGGGTTAGATAGCGCCATTACAGAGAACTATGATGGCAATCAAGTTGCTGGAGTTTCTCCATTGGTTTACAATTTCGGAGTGGATGTAAATACACAAATCGGTTTGTATGGAAATGTAACGTACAACTTCCGAGATGCTATGTATTTTACGTCTGACGAAGCCAATGAAACCAAAAGCTACAGTTTGGTGAATGCCAAGTTGGGTTTCAAAAGATCAATCGGTCGATTTGGATTTGATGTGTATGCGGGAGCAAACAACATCACTAGCGAGCAATACTACCAAATGGTTTTTGTGAACCAATTAAGTGACGCTTACATTCCTGCGCCAAATGAAATCAACTATTTCGGAGGATTAAATCTGAAGTATAAATTCTAGTATTTTTAGGAGAGGGCATTGCCCTCTCCTATTTTATTTTCAAAAGATTTAAAAATGAATAAAATAGGAATTATAATAACACTTTGTTTCATCGCCATTGGTTGTGGCCGTTTTTCGAATGAAGAAAAGAAGGAAGAACAAACTGACCGAATAGTAAGTGCTGCAAAACAATACACCGAAATCATGTATGCACTAGGCGTTGGTGATAAATTAGTTGCAGTAGACATTTCAAGTACGTATCCACCTGAAGTGAAAGAATTGCCAACGATTGGCTACCACATGCATTTGAGTTTTGAAGGAATCATGGCCACCAAACCCACCTTGTTATTGGAACATGGTGGCAAGTTTAGTATTGGTCCAGAAGCTGTCGTAGATCAGCTTAAAAAGCTACAAATCCCTACTAAACAATTCGAAACAAAAGCAGTAGACATCGAATCGACCAAAGAACTCATTCGTGAAATGGGAACATTTTTTAATGCCACTGAGAATGTAGATTCCATCTGTCAGAAATTAGACAGCGATATGGCAATTGCCCAATCAGAACGCGAAAAATACACCGATACGGTAAAAGTTATTGTGATCCATTACGGGCAAGCCATGAACATTTATATGGCTGTCGGGGCAGATGGAACTGCGGGTAAAATGATTGAATGGGCCGGAGGAATTATTCCAATACAAAAACATGGCATGGAGAGAATTACATCTCCTGAAATTATTGCTAAAGCCAATCCGGATGTCATTCTATTGACTGACTTTGGATATGATAAATTGGGCAGTATGGAGCAGATTTTAGAACTCCCAGGCATTGGATTAACCAATGCGGCAAAAAATGGAAAAATCTATCGCGTAGAAGAGCACGACATGATTTATTTCGGTCCAAGAACTGGGGAGAACATTCTAAAACTGCAACAACTCATTCATCAATAAATAAGATATGAATTTATCAGTAAATCAATTGAGTAAGCCAATTATTTACAGCATTCTAAGTGTTTTGCTGTTTATAGTTGCGGTTTTGTCGGCAAAATGGGGAGCATTAGAAATCAGCTCAGAAGAAATTTTTCATGCCTTGGCCAATTGGAATAGCTCGGATCAGTTGAGCTTAAATGAGCGCATTTTCCTAGAAATAAGATTACCAAGAGCTGTACTCACTATTTTTACAGGAGCTGCGTTGGCGTTGGGCGGCGTAATGATGCAAGGTCTATTTTTGAATCCCATAGTAGAGCCAGGTTTAATCGGAACTTCAAGTGGAGCCGCTTTTGGAGCAGCTTTGTATTTTACGTTAGGTGCCTTTATTCCAACCTTTTTTGAAGGATGGAGCTTGCCCACTGCCGCTTGTATCGGTGGTGCTTTCGCGACGTTTCTAGTGTATTTTTTAGCTCAAAACAAATCTAAGAGGCACACGTCTACCTTGTCTATTTTATTGATTGGAATTGCTGTAAATGCATTATTCTTGAGCGGTGTAGGGTTTCTATCCTACATCGCGAGAGATCCACAAGCTCGTTCCATTACCTTTTGGAATTTAGGTACATTATCCGGAGCGAATTGGCATTCAGTAATTATTGTAGCGCTGTCAACCATTTCGTGTGGATGGATTGGATTGTACTTCTCCAAGCAATTGAATGCACTTTTATTGGGTGAAGCCGAAGCGTCCAACTTAGGGGTGAATGTGAAACAGCTAAAAATAAAACTCTTAGTCGTAAATGTGATTCTAATTGCAGTTGCTACTGCATTTACAGGTGTGATCGCTTTCGTGGGATTAGTGGTTCCTCATTTATTGCGTATTCTAAAAGGTTCTGACAATCGATACTTGATCATCGGAAGTGCGTTAATGGGAGCTTTGCTGCTGAGTTTAGCCGATTTGTTGGCGCGTTTACTTCTCGCTCCTGCTGAATTGCCCATTGGTATAGTCACAACGATTGTTGGTGCACCAATTTTTATCTATTTATTACGTAAAAACGAATACCTCTTTTAATATGATTACTACTCAGAATCTAACATATTCAGTTAATGGAAAAGTCCTTTTAGAAGATGTTTCTACGGTGTTCAATGTCAATGAAATTAATTTAATCATTGGTGCAAATGGAGCCGGCAAGTCTACATTAATCAATTTGTTGTGCAATCAAATCAATCCAACTTCAGGCAACTTATCCTATGACCAATTGAAAACTCAATCACCGTCAGAACTGTCAAAAGTAAGAGCCGTTTTATCCCAACACATTGACATGGCTTTTCCGCTGACTGTTCGTGAAATTGTGCTGATGGGACGGTATCCTCATTTCTCCCATCGACCTACAGAAAAGGACCAACAAATCGTTAATGAAGCAATGGATTTATTTAAAGTTAATGCTTTTTCTGATCGTAATTATCAAACTTTAAGTGGAGGTGAAAAGCAACGAGTTCATTTTGCACGAGTGGTGGCACAAATTTGGCCAGGTAAAAATAAACAAACCAAGTATTTACTATTAGATGAGCCACTCACCTATTTGGATGTGTATTATCAATTCGATTTTATGAATAAAATAAAAGCACTCATGCAATTGCAACCCATGGTGGTAATTGGAGTGTTACACGATTTGAATCTGGCCTATCAATTCGCGGATCAGGTTTTGTTGCTTGAAAATGGAAAAGTCTTTCAATCAGGAACGCCGGAAAAGGTATTTACCAAAGAAACTATTCTACAAGTATTTGATTTAGAACCCACCTTCTTTACTGATAGTAAAGGAAAACGGCATTTGAGTTTTTAAATGTATCAACTCTCATTCTGAAAGTTTTTTTATAACTTGCTTAAAATATTTTTACTATGAAACGTATCTCTCCTACCCGATTTCTTGCGATTCTATTATTCACTTTTGGAATCACTTATTTAGAGTTTGATGATTTGACATTTACCAATAACATTCGACCATACATCATGTTGTTGATCGGTTTATTGGTGTTTTTGTATTCGTTTAAAAGAAGTAAATAGATTCTAAATACTTATTTAAATCTCCCTAACCGGAAATTTAATCCCGCATTGAGTGTAAATCCAGATTCCCTTTCTTGAGTTCCATTAGGGATTGGAGCACCCTTTCCTGAATATATTCCTGCACCAATTTCTAAGTACATTAATTTTGATTTTAATAAATTAATTCGACCACCAACTGAACCTATAACTCCTTTTAATAATCCCTTTTCTTGTCTTCCGAAGTAATCTATATAATAAGAACCATAAGTTCCATAAATAACGGAAATGTACAAAAACTCAATTGTAATTTGCCCCCCAAATGAGGTGGTTAAAAATCCATCAAAGGTACCTGCACCTAATAATAAACCTGTTCCATTTTTTCCAAATATTCCTTTTGCACCAAAAATTCCATAATTCGGGCCAACTCCTACTCCAAGATCAATAAAATTGTCGTTTTGATCAAGATTGACTTGAGAGAATGCAGAACTTGAAAAGAGGAAAAGTAAGATCAGAAATAGATAACGCATGACTAAAATTTAAAAAGCATCAAAAGTAATTTAAAATTCTAGTTTATATTAATTTGTTATTGTGAAAATACAAAGTTAAATTTATCTACACAACGTGAGTCTCTGTTTAATATATAGATCTAAATCTTGTTTTTCTAAATAAAAAACTACCTTTAAAGCCTTTAAGAAATCGACTTCAGTTTTGCCCGAATTTAATAATACATCTAAAGATTCTCTGCCACCGTATTCCCCTCTAGTGCGAGTTTAATAAATAACCCTCCAATAGCATATTTAATATTGGTCCATTGACTATAATATTGGTAGGTTGGAATCGTTGAGAAATCCAATTTATCTGCTTCAACGGCTAAAACTCTCAAATGTTCCTCTAGTGAGCATCCCATAGATCCTCCGAAATAAGTGGCAATACCTTCTTCAAACCACGAGTGTGAGTTATAGTGTGCTGTATACAAATGAACGATTTCATGAGGGTAATAAATTTCACCACTATAGGATAAGTATGCGTCTTCAAATGTCATTGCAAAACCTCCTGCATCAATATCCGCAGTCATTTCAGATGAATAATCATACCCAAATAAGCCACAATATTGTTTTGAATTATTGACCACAATTGCTCTTAAACTTATTGGAGGTCGATCGAAAAATTTCGCTATCTTCTGATTAAAATCATGTACCTTTTTTTCAGCTACGGTGTCCCTTATCATTTGAAGATGATAGTAAAAGGTATTTTGACCAGAATTAAATGATTTAAATTGTTTTAAGTTCTCAGAGAATAAATCTTTAAAGTAAAATCTTCCCAATGGGTCTTTTAAGACCTTTAAATTCATCAATTTATTTGGTGAACCTTTATATCTAAAAAGTAGTTTTACATCAAACTCCGACTCACTAATTGTTCTGACACTTATTATCTGAGGAGGATATTTTACAAGAGTATCTTTCTTCCAACCGTTTCTTAAAAAACGATCTTGAGAATACATTAAAAACTCACTGTCCCAATAATTATTGGTCACTTGCAAACTAGAATCATACATTATATTCATGTATTCTTCTATAAAATCTGCTACTTGAATCTTAGTAGAATCATAATAGTCAAATTGATAAGAGCGCTCAATATAAATAGTATCATTTACATCTCTAGCTTCATTGCATCCTAAAGTGACTATTAATAGAGCTGCTACTATTTTCATAGCTCTAATTTATTGAATAATTCTCTATCTCAGCTCCTTCAGATTTTCTAATTCTATTTTAGATTTTTCTTTCAATTCTCCTTTTTCAAACTGCTCTGCTAAAATAGTCAATGCCACATCAGGTGAACCTTCAAAATTAATGTAATCTTGAATCAAAACTCCACCTACTTTACGACGATTAATGGCTTTTCTAAAGCGAGCTCCGCCTCCGTTTTCTTTAAAATTATATGCCAAATAATCTACTAACCATGTTTTTTCGTTCAACCAATACAGATATTCATCTTGATAATCCTTACCACCCTTTGAAACATCAAATGTTACGGTTACTAATTGGTAAGCTGTTTCTCTAATGAAAGATTGCCCTTTATAATCAATATGTACTCCTGGGTCTTGCAATCTAAAAGGCAATGAAGCGAAATAAATCACAGAATTTAAAGAATTTACCTTCTTTTCTTTTTCTTCTTCAGATAGTGCTGTTTCTTTATCATTTAAAAAATAAACATACCCGTTATTGTCAAGTGTTTCTTCGTGTAAATTTCCTTTTTCATCTTTTTCCTTTCTTGTATATTTAAATTCTGAGCCATTGTTTTCTATGGTATATAGCTTGTCTCTAAATTGAAAACTAAAATGAGCAGTTCTAAACATATCCCCTCCATGAGCATCAATAGAAAATAAAACTAACTCTTCTGCTTCTGTCAATTGATCTTTTGGAGCAGCTTCTACCACTTCAGTTTTCACTTCTGGATTTGGATTGTCACAAGCAATTACGCTCAAACCGAGACTCAATACAATTATTCCATTTCTCATTTTCATGTTCTATTTTTTAGAAATTCAAAAATACAATTTATTAACACTGTTTATAAATTCTAAAAGACAATAAAACCATGCATATAGGAATCTTAACAATAATCTTCTATTTTTGATTTTAAATAATTTTAACAAACTGACTTATGACTTCTATTGGTGTTTTAGCCCTGATTGCCGTATTGTTAATATACGTGCTGGATCCTTTAATTGAGAAAAAATTTAATTATGATATCATTCGGAATGATCGTAAATGGATTTTACTGATAATTGGAGCCTTCTCCTTAGTATTAATTTTCAATCCATTCTGCAGAACTGATGCTGGGTATCGTACTTTTGTGGAAACCATCAATGGAACTGAAAAAGTATTCTTTAAGCCTGGGTTCCACTACGCTGGTTTCTTTAGCAAAACCACCGATTATCCAGATGTGATCACTACTGTATTTGCTTCTGAAGAGAATAAAAATGTGACAACGACAGAGCCTGCTTTCATAATACGTTTTAATGATGCTACGAAAGCAACAGCTCAGGCTACCATAAGATGGAGTTTGCCACCTGATGAAGAACCGATGATCAAAATCCACAGAGCATATAGAAGTCCGGACCGACTGGCAAAAACATCATTGGTTCCTTATGCTAGAGAATGTCTGAAGTTCGCTGCTCAGTTAATGGAATCGGAAACTCACTATAGTGGTGGTCGTTCTAAATTAAAAGAAGACTTTAGGGATCAATTACAAAATGGTCAATATGTATTGGAATATAAAACGGAGTACAAATACGATACATTAACAAGTGAAAAAGAGAAAATAACAACTTCATACATTCGAAGAGGAGCAGATGGTTTAGCTACTAGAATTGAATCAGATATTCAACAATATGAAATTCGAGTGAATTTTGCGGCCATTGACGAAGTGGATTATGAAGATCAAGTAGATAAAAAACTAGCTCAAAAGATTGAACAATCTACCCTAGAGTCAGTAAGTAAGCAGTCATTAATCACTGCTCAACAAGAGGCTTTAACAGAAAAAGCTCGTGGAGAGCAAATGTTGGCTAAAGTAAAAGCAGAACAAGAAGCGGATAAATTACAAGCAGTTATTCAAGCACAAAAATCGAAGGAAGTTGCTAGAGAAGAAGCCCTTCAAGCGAAGTATATTGCAGATAAGATTGCAGAGGAAGGACGAGCTCAAGCAGAAGCAAACCGCGCATTAGTATCTGCTGGACTAACTCCTGTGCAGCGTATGACGATGGAAATAGAAATTGCTGATAAAGTAAGTTCCAATATGGCTAAAATTAAATTTCCTGAGATTATGATTTTTGGAGGCAATGGAAACAACTCACCTACCAATCCTTTCGATGCTGTAGGATTAGATGCTTACCGCAAAATTGTTAAAGAAATAGGACGATCTAAATAAATAGATTTCCTTAATAGAAGGGCTTTTACAAAACAGGTAAGAGCCCTTTTTTATTTTAGTTCAATAATACGATAGAAACCCGAAGTCCAGCTGTAGTCCAGACTCCGGGTATTCAATACTACACAAAGAAAAATCTTGGTTATTTGATGTTTAAGTTTCCTTGAAACAAACTAACGGTCACTGTTGAAGCAGAACTACCTCCGTTACCAATAAAGTGATTAAAATTACTGACATGTCCATTCTCGACAGTAAATTCCTGAACAGCAGTCGGTACATTTAATGACGAATAAGTGGATGAAGCATTGAGGTTATAAGCTGCTTTAGGATTAAATTGAATGTTAATATTGGCATATTTTCCATCAATCTTCATAGTACTGAATCCTTCGCCTACTTCATTAATTGAGACATCACCCTTGAACGTAGACAAGTTTAAGTGATTAATTACTTCTTTAATGTTTAATGGAGAATACTTAAAACTTCCATCTAAATCACTGATCGTATTTAAATTGATTGTACTTTTAAATGCATTTTCTACCTGAACCTTTCCACCATTCTTAGCATCCAAACTTGAATAACTCATTGATAGATTAGCATTTCCAATGTCCTTCATGGCAAAAGTTGATTTAAAACCATCCATGTTCAATTCTTTTATGTTACCTGCAATAGCTAAACTTCCGTATTTCACAGATCCGTGTAAATTATCAACTGAATTTGAAAAATTAAAACTGCTTTTGAATCCCACAATGTCTAACTCGTCTAATTTTTCCAAATTAACAGAGGAGTAATTGGACTTCAATTTTAGTTTTTGAGCCGATTTAGCGGTCAAAGCTGCTTTAAATAAGGTTACTTCTCCCCCATTTCCGTAATTCCCAAGTGTTGCATTTCCATATTTTACCGATAGATTTATATCCTCTGAAACATGACCAGCATTAAGGTCTCCTTTGAATAATTCGACTGCTAACTGACCATCAACATCTTCCATATTGATATCCGCGTAGGTGTTCTTTAAATCATAACTAATTTTTTTAGGGGCCTTAATTTTATAAGCTACTGTGAATTGCTTGAATTCTATATCTTCCCCTTTATCAGTTTTTACTTTATTTGACTTCTTAGTTAAAGAACAATTACAGTTTTGCACATCGTCCCAATTCGTTTTTACTTCCATCGTTTTTCCTGAAGTTGATAATTCAAAAGTAAAATCATCCAATGCCTTTTTCGTGTCTTCTTCTGCCTTCGTTTCTATTGTAAAAATGGCTGTTACTTCAATTTCGGGTTGATCCCACGTTGTAATATCTATTTGCCCATTCTTGTTGTGAAGTTGGAATAGTTCAATGCCTTTTACAGCCATTTTTTGAGTCAGACTTTTTGATTCTCCTTTTATACTTATAACACGATCATCAATCGAATCATCTTCATCCATTTCAAAGAGCTCAAATCCTTCAAATTCTTCTATTTCTTCACTGATTTCATTTACTTCAATTGGACTCACAGGAGCTATGGGCTTTTGTATTGACAGTGTTGGCGGAACATTTGGTGATTTCACAGGAATTGATTCATCACTTATGTTGATATTCGTTATTACTTTTGTTGGAGTATCTAAAATTTCAATGGTTTTAACTTGAGCAATCTCTTTTTCAATCAGCTGCTTTGATTTAAAATAATTACTGTATGTGTCTAAAGGAGAAACCAGCTCAATTTTTACCGGTTCGTAGTTGTACTTTATTTCTTTTGCCTCATTAGAGACGGTCATTAATACTATGGCGCTGATTATACTTATCGTTGTTGTCATGATCAAAAGGTTATTGAAATTCCACCATTTCATTGGTTTTGGCGGAATTCCATGGGTGGATACCATCAATCGCACATCAGCAATACTTACCGGAACTGGTAGCTTTTTAGCTGATTCAAAATACTGTGCAACTGTTTTGTTTTTCATTTTTTATTGATTTTAGAAATAGATTTTTCCATTTCTGTTATAAAAAAATCGACAGTATGATGGAAGATCGACTGTCAACCGATTCTCCTTTAAGCTGATCAAACTTAAAGTAATCTGCTAATGCAGTTCGCCCTCGTTTCAACCGTTGTTTTACAGCTGATTCGGAACTTTTCTGTATTTCGCTTACTTCCTTAATTGAAAATCCACTAATTTCAAAAAGTATTAATGCTTCCTTCTGTTGTATCGGCAATGTATTCAAAGCTTGATACAACACCTGAATATCTAATCGAGTTTCTGCATCTAACGATTCATCTTGAATCGAATGGGCACTTTTTTCATTGTATTTCCCGCTAAATTTCAACCGTCTATTTTTCTTGTTCAAAAGGTTGGTAGCGATTGAAAATAAATACCCTAGAAATGCTTTCTCCTCTTTTAATTCATGAAACTTTTCCAAGGCACATAATATCGACTCTGCAATTAAATCCTCAGCTTCCATCAGGCCATATGCTCGAGCATGGCAAAATCTAGCAAACGATTCATGAACCGGTTCATAAAGTCTTAAAAATGTTTCTTGGTCTCTTTTCATTTTTTACTCTTGGTAAGAGTGGCTTTCATTAGGTAGGTACCCTCAACGTTAAAAAAGTGACATTCAATTTTATTTTATTACATAATAGACTATTATTCAATAAAATAAATTTTAATCATACTTAACGATGTTGAAATATAATCAATTATTGTTTCTGAAAAACCTATTCCATTTCCTTAGATTTGTGTTATGCGAGTAGATAAATACATTTGGTGTGTTCGACTGTGTAAAACACGATCATTGGCTTCCAAATTGGTTTCTGATGAGAAAATTAAAGTTAACGGGGACTTTATTAAATCTTCAAAAGCCGTTAAAATCGGAGATGTAGTTGCCATCAAAGAAATTCCAATTTGGAGAAGTTTCAAAGTATTGGATATTCCTAAAAGTAGAGTTGGCGCTCCTTTAGTAAAGGATTTAATTTTAGAAACCACCTCTGAAGAAGATATGGTGCTTTTAGAAGAAGTTCGAGAAACCAATAGGCAGAACCTTCAATTTGGAATAAAAGGCCGCCCAACAAAGAAAAACCGTAGAAATTTGGATGATTTTAAATTCGATTAATTATTCTTTGAGTTAACGATTAAAAATAAAACACAATCAATTCAAAATATTACAAAACAAAAAAGGCTACTTCAAATGAAGTAGCCTTTTTTGTTTTTAAGCAGGTTAATCCTATTTAGCGGTTAACTTTGCTTTCATAATTTTATAATTTTCATTATCTCCTTCGTTGATATATACTTTCATCAAAGAGTCCATTGTTGCTCTGTCAGAAGGATCTATTTCATGTGCCTTTTTCAATGGGGCTTTCGCTTTTGCAAAGTATTCTTGTGCTTTTGCAGTCGCTTCTTTAATCTTAGTTGTTTCTTTGTAGTTCAATTCGTTTGCTTTGTTGTTATAAACAGCACCCTGATTAAAATACATCGCTCCTAAGTTGTAAGCTGCATCAAAATAATCCGGCTTTAACTCCAATGCCTTTTTGTAATCTGCTTCCGCCTTTTCCAAGTGTTCCATTTTGTCATGGATTGTTCCTCTAGCAAATACCAACAATGCATTTTCGTCATCCTTAGAAATCGCTAAATCCAGATTTTTCAAAGCTTCTTCACTTTTACCAGTTTGCAAGTAATAATCTAGCTCTTCAATAATCAGTGCTTTATCATCAGGATAGGCCAACCTTCCAGCTTGAACAGTTGCTACTGCACTAGTGGTATCACCCATCTTTCTGTACAAAGCAGCTTTATAACCGTAGACTTTGGCACCTTCGTGATTCAACTCTATTAAACGGTTATAATACTTCAATGCTTTATCGTACTGCTGGCTATTTTCTGCAGCTAGCGCAGAGTTATAAATTGCCAATGTATCAATTTTGTTATTTAATTCAGTTAAGAACATTGAAGTTTCGAAGTTTTCTAAAGCCCCTTTTGGATCTTTATTCTGAAATGCCTCCACTCCTTTGTTGATAAAAGCATTTGCCATTACAGGAATTTTATATCCCATTACATCTCTATGCCAATCACTATCTTCATACTTAGTTGCCTTATTGGATAAGACGTTCTTCAACATCGCTTTTCCAGCATCAGTAGAAAGATCAGCATTTTTAATACTTTCATTATCTTCTACATTGTATTTTAACATCTTGGTGTAAAACTCCATTGACTTATCCAACGCATTTGGAATAGACGCTCTACACTCTTCAGGAGCTGCAGTTAACGCATTAAAATATAGGTTTCCACCATAATAATATGTTTTTGCCCATGTATTGGTAGACGACTCATTTGCAGCCAACTCAATGGCCTCAATTCCTTTCTTCAATTCACTACAATCCTTATCTCGTTGAAAAGATTTATTGTAATTA
Organism: Acidiluteibacter sp.; assembly: GCF_055129545.1. Taxonomy (NCBI): domain Bacteria; kingdom Pseudomonadati; phylum Bacteroidota; class Flavobacteriia; order Flavobacteriales; family Cryomorphaceae; genus Acidiluteibacter; species Acidiluteibacter sp. Next base: position 214,433 of record NZ_JBSRUB010000003.1, read on the forward strand.
AATGCAGAAATCACTTTAGATTTCTGAGCGAAGGCGGTCGATCCTCCAATTAAAGCAATTCCTAAAAGGGCAATTGTCTTCGTTTTCATAATTTCTATCTTAAATTGTTTTCGTAAAATTAATTTTCCTCTGTGGAATTATCAACATCCTTGCCATTTTCATTTTCATCAGCACTATCCGTTATTTCACCACCTTCAGAAGTTGTTTCTTCACCATCAACCACGATTAAATTTCCCTCTTCATCGTATAGCGCATCTACCTCTTCTTCCACATCTACTTTTGCTACTGCAGCAATTGAATCAGATGACTTTAAGTTAATTAATCGAACTCCTTGTGTAGCTCTTCCCATTACTCTTAAATCAGCAACTGCAATTCTAATCATGATACCTGAACGATTAATGATCATCAAATCATTTTCATCAGTCACCAATTTTATGGCAATTAGATTTCCTGTTTTTTCGGTAACACTTAAAGTTTTAACACCTTTTCCACCACGGTTGGTAATTCTATAATTCTCGCCGCCATCTTCCGGATCATTCAAGAATGAACGTTTACCATACCCTTTTTCTGAAACTACCAATACAGTTTGTTCCATCGGTTTGTCTACCGTTACCATTCCAATCACTTCATCATCTGCACTTCCTAAAGTAACTCCTCTAACTCCTGAAGCATTCCTTCCCATTGGACGAACTTTACTTTCGTTAAATCGAATTGCTCTACCAGACTTCAATGCCATCATGATTTCGTCGTTACCAGAAGTCAACTTAGCCTCTAATAAAATATCATTTTCACGAATTGTAATCGCGTTAATACCATTAGTTCTTGGACGAGAATAAGCTTCCAATGTCGTTTTCTTGATGACACCTTGCTTCGTACACATCACAATGTAGTTATTGTTGATGTACTCAGTATCCGTTAAATCTTTAACATTAATGTATCCTTTTACATTGTCATCTGGCTCAATACTAATCAAGTTCTGAATCGCTCTACCTTTAGACGTTTTGCTTCCTTCAGGAATTTCAAATACCCGCATCCAGAAACATTTCCCTTTCTCTGTAAAAATCAACAAGTAATTGTGAGTGGTTGCTGTAAATAAATGCTCCAAGAAATCTGCATCTCTTGTTGCACTAGCCCTACTACCCTTTCCTCCTCTATTCTGACGTTTGTATTCAGACAATTGAGTTCGTTTAATGTAACCTAAATGAGAAATGGTAACCACCACATCTTCATCAGGAATCATATCTTCTATCGTGAAATCTTCAGCAGAATACTCTATTATACTTCTTCTCTCATCACCATACTTATCACGAATTTCAACCAATTCTTCTTTGATGATGCTCATTCTCAATTCTTCATCACCTAAAATACTTTGCAAATAAGTAATTAACTTCATCAATTCAGCATACTCTTCTTTCAATTTATCACGCTCAAGTCCGGTTAACTTTTGCAGTCTTAAATCAAGAATAGCTCTCGCTTGAATTTCAGAAAGCGAGAATTTAGACATCAACCCTTCTCTCGCAATTTCAGGTGTTTGAGATCCTCTAATTAATGCAATCACTTCATCTAAGTTGTCAAGTGCAATAATTAAACCTTCTATTACGTGTGCTTTTTCTTGTGCTTTCCTTAGGTCGTATTCTGTTCTTCTAACAATTACTTCATGTCTAAAAGCAACAAACTCACTGATCATGTCCTTTAAGTTCAACACAACAGGACGACCACCAACTAATGCAATGTTATTTACACTAAATGAAGTCTGTAGAGAGGTATATTTATACAAATTGTTTAATACCACATTGGTGATGGCGTCACGTTTCAAATCGTAAACGATTCGCATTCCATCTCTATCTGATTCATCGTTGATATCAGAAATACCTTCAATCTTTTTATCGTTCACCAGGTCAGCTGTTCTTTTAATCAGATCAGCTTTGTTTACTTGATAAGGAATCTCGGTAACGATAATTTTTTCTTTCCCATTCTTTTCGTCTATCTCGATTTCAGCTTTGGCACGCATCACAATACGCCCCTTACCTGTTTCGAAGGCATCTCTTACTCCTTCGTAACCATATATAATACCTCCTGTTGGAAAATCAGGAGCTTTTACATGCTGCATTAATTCAGAAATCTCAATATCGTTATTATCAATGAACGCAATGGTACCATTGATCACCTCAGTTAAATTGTGTGGCGCCATATTCGTAGCCATACCCACCGCAATTCCAGATGCTCCGTTCACTAAAAGGTTGGGAATTCGAGTTGGTAAAACTGTCGGTTCTTCTAATGAATCATCAAAGTTCAAACGAAAATCAACGGTTTCTTTATCGATATCGGCCAACATTTCTTCTGAAATCTTACGCAACCTTGCTTCAGTATATCGCATTGCTGCAGGACTATCTCCATCAACAGAACCAAAGTTACCTTGTCCATCTACCAACATATACCTTAAAGACCAAGGTTGTGCCATTCGCACCATTGTGTCATAAACAGCAGTATCTCCATGTGGGTGATACTTACCCAAAACTTCTCCAACAATTCTTGCTGACTTTTTGTAAGATCGATTTGAAAGTAATCCTAAATCTTGCATTGCAAAAAGAATCCTTCTGTGAACAGGTTTTAATCCATCTCTCACATCCGGTAAAGCTCTACTTACAATAACTGACATCGAATAATCGATGTAGGCGGATTTCATTTCCTCTTCAATATTTATCTCAATTATTCTTTCTCCTTCTGCCATTTTTACAGTCTGATTTTAACAATAAATTTATATGTTTAAACAACGTTCGAAGATAAGCATTTAAGCCGCTTTGAGAAGTATTTAAAGGGCCTACTTACTAACAAAATTCTGTTGATAAAAACGATTTGGAGCGGCTTTTGTAGATAAGCAAGAAATTAATTTTGAAATACTAAGATAAATCTTAAATTTCGTCAAGAAAAGAAACATTTTAGTATTCTAGAACGTCTTAGTAATAAGACAACATTTTTAGATAACGATATATCCCCAATGACTATGGAATCAAATTTTTCACAACGAGTAAAAGATGTCATAACCTACAGTCGCGAAGAAGCACTGAGGTTAGGACACGATTATATTGGCATAGAACACCTGATGCTAGGAATGATTCGGGAAAATGAAGGTGTTGGTGTACAATTGCTGAAAGCATTGGGTACCGATTTATCACTTTTAAGAAAACGAATCGAAAATTCAACTAAAGTAGGAAGCAATAGTCCTTTTCAACTTTCTAATATTCCATTAGTAAAGCAAGCGGAAAGGGTATTGAAAATTACTTATTTGGAAGCGAAATTGTTCAACCAAACAATGATAGGTACCGAACATTTATTGCTTTCAATTTTAAAAGACAATAATAATATAGCAACACAAGCCTTGGAAGAACAAAACGTAAATTACGACAACATAAAGGATGAATTGGAAGCCACGCTTTCCAATCGCCCTCGAACAACTGATGAAATACCAGGATCTACCAATGATGATGATGGAGGAAGCTTTATGGGTGGAGATTCTGGTGGTGGAGACGCAGGATCATCAAGAAAACCAACCGACAGTAAATCTAAAACACCAGTTTTAGACAACTTTGGCCGAGATTTAACCTCTATGGCTGAAGAAGATAAATTAGATCCTATCGTAGGACGTGAAAAGGAAATCGAGCGAGTTTCTCAGATTTTAAGTAGACGTAAAAAGAACAATCCGATTTTAATTGGTGAGCCTGGCGTTGGTAAATCTGCTATCGCGGAAGGTTTAGCTTTAAGAATTGTACAAAAGAAAGTATCAAGAGTTCTTTTCAATAAACGAATTGTGACTTTAGATTTGGCTTCATTGGTGGCCGGAACGAAATACAGAGGCCAGTTTGAAGAACGAATGAAAGCAGTGATGAATGAATTGGAGAAATCTCCAAACATTATTCTTTTCATTGATGAAATTCACACCATTATTGGTGCAGGTGGAGCTTCGGGCTCCTTAGATGCTTCCAATATGTTTAAACCTGCATTGGCAAGAGGAGAAATACAATGCATTGGAGCTACGACGTTAGATGAATTCCGTCAGCACATTGAAAAAGATGGTGCGTTGGAAAGACGTTTTCAAAAGATTATCGTAGAACCTACAACACCTGATGAAACCATTCAGATCTTACACAATATAAAAGAACGATACGAAGATCACCACAATGTAATTTATACCAAAGAAGCAATTGAAGCTTGTGTGCAGCTAACAAACAGATACATGAGTGATAGACACCTTCCGGATAAAGCAATTGATGCCTTAGATGAAGCTGGATCTAGAGTTCACATCACTAACATAAGAGTTCCTCAGAATATCATTGATATTGAGAAACAAATAGAAGAAGTGAAAGAAAAGAAAAACCAGGTTGTAAAAAAGCAGAAATACGAAGAAGCAGCCCAGTTAAGAGATTCTGAAAGACAGTTGGCGGAAGCTTTAGATGCTGCGAAAGATGCTTGGGAAGAAGAAACAAAAGCAAATCGAGAAACAGTTACAGAGGACAATGTGGCCGAAGTAGTTTCCATGATGACTGGAATTCCGGTTCAACGTGTCGCACAAAAAGAAGGTAAGAAGCTCGTACAGATGATGGACGAGATTCAAGATAAGGTAATCGGACAAAATGACGCTGTTATTAAAGTTGTGAAAGCTATCCAACGAAACCGTGCCGGATTAAAGGATCCTAACAAGCCAATTGGTTCGTTTATTTTCTTAGGTCCTACAGGAGTTGGAAAAACTCAATTGGCTAAAGTATTGGCTCGTCATTTATTTGACAACGATGATGCGTTGATTCGAATCGATATGAGTGAATACATGGAGAAGTTTGCAGTTTCTAGATTAATTGGAGCGCCTCCCGGATACATCGGTTATGAAGAAGGTGGTCAGTTGACTGAAAAAGTGAGACGTCACCCCTATTCTGTGATTTTATTAGATGAAATCGAGAAAGCTCATCCTGATGTTTTTAATTTATTGCTACAAATTTTAGATGATGGTCAAATAACCGATTCTTTAGGACGAAAAGTGAGTTTTAAAAATACCATCATTATCATGACTTCTAATATTGGCGCACGTCAGTTGAAGGATTTCGGACAAGGTGTAGGATTTAAAACCAATGCAAAAGCAACTGGAGCAATAGATTATAGCAATAGTGTTATTCAAAGTGCATTGAAGAAAACATTTGCTCCAGAATTCTTAAATAGAATCGATGATATAATGATCTTTAATGCTTTATTGAAAGAAGACATTAATAAAATCATTGATTTGGAGCTAGAGAGTTTATACATGAGAACTAGAGAACTTGGTTTTACTGTAGAGATTTCTGATAAAGCGAAAGACTTCATTGCAGAGAAAGGATTTGACGCAGATTATGGTGCTCGACCATTAAAGCGTGCGATTCAAAAGTACGTGGAGGATCCCTTAGCAGAAGAAATTATAAAATCCAACTTAGTAGAAGGAGATATGATTAGCATCAAATTTGATGATGATAAAAAAGAAATAAAAATTGATATCATCAAGCCGAAGGCTAAGAAAAGCAAGAAAGAAGAAGATCAAGAATAATATCAGATTTATAAAAAATCAAAAAAGGATTCACGAAAGTGGATCCTTTTTTTGTAAAGCTAGATATTTATCCCCCCTCTTAAATGAACTTAATTGAAAGAATCAGTCCTGAAAGGCTGATATAATTATGCCATATTCTATAAAAAAAGGCTCCGAAATAATATCACGGAGCCTTTTCTCTATCTATAAAGTAAATTAAATCTTATTCATTAAATCGATCCATCACTTTCTGACTTACGCCTGTATAAGAAAATCCGCCATCATGGAATAGATTCTGCATGGTCACATATTTCGTAAAATCAGAGAACATGGTGATGCAATAGTTCGCACAATCAATAGCTCCTGCATTTCCTAGCGGTGACATTTCATCTGCATATTTTACAAATCCATCAAATCCTTTTACTCCACTTCCTGCTGTGGTCATTGTTGGAGATTGAGAAATCGTGTTCACTCTCACCTTTTTTGCAACACCTAATTGGTAACCAAAACTTCTACCAATACTTTCCAATAATGATTTAGCATCTGCCATGTCATTGTAATCAGGGAATACTCGTTGCGCTGCAATGTATGACAAAGCAACAACAGAGCCCCATTCATTTAACGCATCCAATTTCAATGCAGTTTGCATGGTCTTGTGAAACGATAATGCTGATATATCTAAAGTTTTGTGGAAAAAATCATAGTTCGTATCTGTATAATGCTTTCCTTTTCTAACGTTCGGTGACATACCGATAGAATGCAATACAAAATCAATCTTTCCTCCTAGAATTTCCATTGACTGCGTAAACAAGTTCTCTAAATCTTCCAATGAAGTTGCATCAGCAGGAATAACTTGAGCATTGCATTTCTCTGCTAAATTATTTATTTCACCCATTCTTAATGCAATAGGTGCATTTGTTAACGTAAATGTTGCTCCTTCTTCATGAGCTCTCTCTGCAACTTTCCAAGCAATAGACTGCTCGTTAAGTGCTCCAAAAATAATTCCTCTTTTCCCTTTTAATAGGTTGAACGATGGATTTGACATAATTAAATATTAAAAATTTGTAGTTTGACAAATATATAAAAACCAATTAAGGATTACTCATTTAAAAGTGCTTTCGCATTATCAATTGCAGCAGCAGTAGTTTTAGAACCACTGAGCATTTTAGCCAACTCTTCCACCCGTTGTTCAGGATTCAAGACTTTGATAAACGAACGAGTTTCACCGTCAATATCTTCTTTGTATACTTTTAAATGGATATTTCCTTTGGCCGCCATTTGTGGCAAATGCGTAATACTTATGATTTGCAACTCCTGACTCATTGATTTTAGGATTTCTCCCACCTTATCTGCAATTTCACCTGAAACCCCAGTATCAATTTCATCAAAGATAATGGTTGGCATTTTTTCTTTTCTAGCCAAAATACTTTTAATGGCCAACATCAATCGAGATAACTCTCCACCTGACGCCACCTTTGACAATTCTCTTTTTTCTAATCCTTTATTGGCGGTGAATAAGAATTTAACTTCTTCAGCACCATTTTCAGAAAAATGAGGGATCGTTTCAAATTCAATCGTCAGAACAGCGTTTTGCATTCCCAAACGATCTAAAATTAATTTAACTTCAGCTTCTAATTTAGGCTGAGCTGCTTTTCTATTTTTAGTAAGGTTCTCCGCTTTTTCTTTTAATCGACTTTCAGAAGCAGACAACGACTTTTTCAGTTGATCCACATCACCATCAAAGTTTGAGATTTCGAGTAATTTCTGCTCAAGCTCATTTTTTAATTGAATCAATTCGGCTACACTGCCAAAATGGTGCTTTTTCTGAAGATTATATAAGGAAGAAAGTCGAGAACGAATGAATTCTAAACGTTCTGGATCGTATATCAATTCTTCATTTTCTTGATCCAGTTCATCAACAATATCCTCCAATTCAATAAACACACTTTTAAATCGAACCAATAATTCCTCAGCTACTTTATTGTGTTTTGAGGCCTCAGAAAGAGCGCTCTTTACAGCTCTTAACGACTCTATTGCACTCTCATCTTGTTCTTTTAACAAGTGAAGCGCATTACTCATCTGCAACTTAGTATCTTCTACATGCTCCAAAGCATCCTGCTCAGCCTCTAGTTCTTCGTCTTCTTTTTCTTTCAATTGCAATTGATCCAATTCATCAAATTGAAACTGTAAAAAACTCTCTTCCGTTTTTGCCTGATTAATACTTTGTTCCTTTTCGTTTAATTGCTTTTTTAACTTTTTATAAGTTGAGTATTCTTTTTTGTAATCGATTAAGTTGGACTTATTTTCTGCCAAAGCATCTACCACTTTTAATTGAAATGAATTGTCGTTTAAAGATATGGTGTGGTGCTGAGAATGGATATCGACTAAATGCTCACCCAAATCTTTCAATTGACTTAAATTAACAGGAGTATCATTAACAAAAGCTCGAGATTTCCCATTGGGAGTAATTTCTCGTCGAATAATCGTCAACGCTTCATAATCTAAATCAAATGCCTCAAAAATTGACTGTAAATTATAGTTCTCCACCTGAAACTGCGCTTCGATAATGCATTTCTTAGACGGATCTTTTAGTGCATTCAAATCGGCACGCTGCCCAAGAATTAACCCTAGAGCACCCAAAAGGATAGATTTCCCTGCTCCGGTCTCACCAGTTATTATAGTGAATGAAGAATCAGGATTCATATGAAGCTCTTCAATAAGAGCATAGTTGGATATCTTAAGCGAAATTAGCATATCAACAAAGTTAACTGCTTATTTGAAATTATTGGAAGGTTCTGGATTGGATTATCAACAATTATTTATTGCTCAAAATTTTCTGATAGTTGTTGGCATTTCCAGGATCAATTAATGAAAGCAACGTCACCATTTCTTGTTTGTTGGCAGTCGTAGATCCTTTGTATAATTGAATAATTTCATCCTTCTTAGCATTGAAAAATACTTGCAAATTGTAACTCGATGGTTTTACACTCTGAATCGGCTTCAACGCCATTAATCCATCAGTGATAGCCTGCGTTCCTTCTGCTTGTTTGGTGCTCAATACATCAAATCCTTTGATGTGATATTCGTAATACAATTTACGCAATGGCTTGAACTGTCCATTCATGTGGTTCTCCACCAACCAATACCGATTCATTTGATCTTCAAACGCCTTCCACCCTTTCTCAGAACTTGTTTGTGCATTATTCAACACTTTCATCGCCGTTTGAAAATAAGGAGTCCCTCCTTCTAAAGAATAGGAGTCGTAATCAAACCCTAGAATCATATAGACATAAAACGACAAAATAGCAGGCAACTCTCCATTGTAGGAGTTTTCACTAAACTGTAAAGGCTCAAATTGGTTGTATTCAAATGCAAAGTTTTTATCCAACACGTTCATCGTTGGACTATAGTAATTGGTTCCAAAAACAGGTCTTCTTGCTTGAATTTGAATGGTTCCTTTGAATTTATTGGTACTAAGTCTCTCAGATAAATTGATGAGAATGTTACATTCAATCTTTTCCTCAATTTTAAATTGGTCGTTGGTCCACTTTCTATTATTGACAAATTCACTAACCGACCGTTCAAGGTTTTCAAACATTGTTTTCTCACTCCCTTCTACTTGACGTGAGTTTACTGTAACAGTGCAATTTAACTCTTGAGAGATTGCTGAAAAACCAATTAAAAATAAAATAGTCAGTACTAATATCCGCATGAGGCAATGAGAGGATTAAACGATAATTTCTATAATTTTTGAGATAATATCTGTAGCTATCTCTTGCTTACTTTTTAACTCAATGAAGGTTACTTTATTGTTGGGTTCAATTAATTTAACTTGATTGGTTTCCCCACCAAATCCGGCACCTTCATCTTTTAATGAATTCAAGACAATTAAATCTAAGTTTTTCTTCACCAATTTAGCTTTGGCATTTTCCAATTCATTTTCAGTTTCCAATGCAAAACCTACAACCAATTGATTGGCTTTTTTATTCAATCCCACGCTTTTTAATATGTCGGGATTAGGAACCATGTCCAACTGCATGTCGTCCCCTTTTTTCTTTATTTTTTCTTCGGCAATGTGCGATGGCCGATAGTCCGCAACAGCTGCAGCCATTATAGCGATGTCCATTTTGTCGATGTGCTCATGAACAACTGCATACATTTCCCTAGCTGAAGTCACTTTTATCACATTCACTCCTTTTGGAGCTTCAATATGAACTGGTCCACTTACTAAAATAACTTCTGCTCCTTTCTTATACGCTTGCTCGGCTAATGCAAAACCCATCTTCCCTGTGGAATGATTACCAATAAAACGAACAGGATCTAGAGCTTCATGGGTTGGCCCTGCCGTTATGATCACTTTCTTACCTGACAATGGGCCATTTAATTTGAAATCTTTTAGAATTTCAATGATTTGTTCTGGTTCTTCCATTCTCCCTTCCCCTTTTAATCCACTAGCCAATTCACCAGCGGTGGAATCGATAATGTGATTGCCAAATTTCTTTAGCAAGTTCAAATTATTCTTTAAGGTAGGATGTTGATACATGTCCAAGTCCATAGCAGGGGCTATAAATACAGGACAATCAGAAGAGAGATAAGTTGCCAACAGCAAATTGTCGCACATTCCATTGGCCATTTTGGAAATGGTATTAGCAGTAGAAGGGGCGATAATGAATAGGTCTGCCCACTTTCCTAACTCTACATGATTGCTCCATTCTCCAGTTTTCTCATCAAAATATTGAGAATATACCGGATTTTTGGAAAGTGTTGACAAGGTGAGTGCCCCTATAAAATGCAAAGAATCGGGTGTCATGACAACTTTGACATGAGCACCCGATTGCACTAATAATCTTACAAGTGAAGCGCTTTTATACGCTGCAATACTCGCGGTAATGCCAACAAGAACATTTTTACCGCTTAAATTCATATTAATCTTCTAATGAAGCCTTTGGTTCAACGATCACTTCTGGTCTTCTAAAGTAAATTTCGTCATTCATAAATTCCTGAATAGCAATAGCGTTAGATTTTGGCATACGCTCATAATACTTAGAGATTTCGATTTGCTCTCTGTTCTCAAAAATTTCTTCCAAGTTGTCAGATGTTGAAGCAAATTCATTCAATTTACTAGTCAACTCTTCTTTTATCGCTAAGCTAATTTGATTTGAACGCTTTGAAATAATCGTAATGGCTTCATAAATGTTACCAGTTGGCTGTTCTAATTCATCCAAATTACGAGTAATCGTCGTTAATGCCGCTTCTGTGTTTTTATTAATCATTCTTATTAAGATTGTTTATTGAGTTCTATTTTTTCTTTTTCCTTGGTTGAATCAGCAAATATTTTCTCTGCTTGAGCAACATATTCACCTGATCCAAAATTATCAATAAAATTATAATACGCCTCTATAGTATTATTGAATCGTTCCAATTTTTTCTCTTCAATACTATTCATCGCTAAATAATAAGAAGATTGCAAAATTACAAAAGTTATCTCTTCCCTGAAATCTGTATCCGGAAATTGTGATAAAGTGTTGTTTAAAGATACAATTGCAGCTTCATATTGACGCAATTTATAATAATTTTTTGCTTTCATGTAAGACTTCGTCTCTAACTTAAACCTCAAATTATCAACCAATTCATTGCAAGTATCCTTTAATTTACTCTCTGGATATCGATTGACGAAAGTCTGTAATTCTTCTAACGCTCTATAGGTGTTGGATTGATCTAAAGTCGGTTCTGGCGACATTAAATAATTGCAATAAGCACTCATGAAATTGCATTCCTCTGCGCGCTCGCTAATCGGATAGGTAGATGAAAATCGTTTAAACTGGTAGCTTGCTAAAATGTAATCATCCAAATAGAAATTGGCATAAGCATACATATAATACAACTCTTCCCCTTTATCGGTTCCTCTAAAAATAGGTATGATGTCTTCCATAATTGGAAGCGACTTAAAGTACTCTTTTTCATTGTAGTACTCTACTGCTTTTTCATACTTATACTCCATATTAGTGCTCTTCATTACCTTTTGGTACTCACTACACGAAGTAAAAAATAAGGCTGTTACGCCCAATACAATTAAGAGGTATTTTTGAAACATCATGCAAATGTACGTTATTTTGAACATAATATTGTGTTACGACTTATCTACAACGCAATGTTTATAGTTTAAAAACACGAATATTTTGCTGCGGTTCGAGATCTCCAGAAAAGGGAATCTTATCTAAAGGTAACTTATCTATTGAAATGATATTTGAAAAAGATGGGTAAAACGGTGAATTTGGCATAGCTCTCTATTTTTATTTATGTGAATAAGGAACCCATCGATCAGGTCTTTTATTTTTTATCAGAAGCTGAGCTCTTTCTTCAGATTCAATTATTATATCTAAATCTTTATTTGGATGAAGTGATAATATCTCTTTTTCTAATTTTGATTCATACATCGGTTGGTTCATTTGGTAAGCAGAATAAGTATAATATACTTGGCAATATTCTTGAATTTTTGAACTAATAATTCTTACATATTTTAGGTTAGGTAGAGATAGCAACTTCTCTTTTAAATTTTTATAATTAATAAATTTTACATCTAGAATAAGTGTATCCAGTTTCTTAAATTCTTCTAAGTGTTTTGGTATAAAATAAAGACCAGAATTCTCGACATGAAGGGTTGTTAATTTTTTACTCTTTACAGGTAATTTTATTTGATACAAGTTCCTTTTTGAAGTTCTTAGCTCTATTTTTTTTAAATTAGATAATTGAGCTAGAGATGATACCCGAAATTTCACTTTATCTTCTACAATGAAACTTGTAACCTTAATCTCTTCCAAATTTTGGAATTGTTCATCATATTTTATTTTATTTATGTCCCCTGAAACTTCATAGAATGTAAGTTTTCTTAAATTTTCAAATCTTACTTTTTTAATATTCTTGGAGAGTTTAATATGTCGTAGATTAATCTCTTGGACAGTGGAGTCATTTGTAAAGTTTTCCCATACTGTTGGTAAATGACTGTCGATTAAAACTAATTTCTTAAGATTCGAGAATTTTGGTAATTCAATATTTACATGGCAAGTTGCTTCTCTGAAAACTAAAATTTCCAATGGAAGTGGCTTAGGGAAATAGATATTCGATACTGGAACATTGCAGTACCCTCTGTCTAAAAATCCTTTTTGTTTCTTGTTTCTCTTATAAGATGTCTGAACAATATAACTGCCTTTACTATGCATTGGTCTGTATTCTAGATATTTTAAGTTTGGATAAACTTCAAAATTTGCTCCATTATCAGTTACATCAATCACAGCAGTTATTTTATTTTGGAATCTATTCGCATCTTGTCCTGATTCAAAATAATGTTTCGCATTAAAAACATTAGATTCTAGTTTGTTGAACTCCATTATCTTTTCATGAGAGCAGCCAAAACAGTATTGTTGATTATAAGAAAATCCCTTTAAATTCGGAATGAGTGGTACTGCTTTATATAGTTCAAAAGAAATGTTTGGGTAAAAAGAAATAAAATTTAAGTTCTGATGTATCTTTAATAAGGAGTCTTCTAAAGCATATAACTTTCTTTTAGGTTGAGCATCTATAATCACATTAGTTCTACTATCCCTGATACCTGAGCTAAAGGAATTAGAATAAAAAATAGTATCATTACCTACAATATATTCATAGAAAGGATTAATCCCATCTCCTACAAACCGTTTTTCAGATTTAGGATAAGTAGAAACATTACTTTGACCCAACAGACCAAAAGCAAAGCAAATAAATGTAAAAAGTATAAACAATCTCACTATTTTCTTACGAATTGGTGTTATAAATACTGTCTCGGATTAAATGAATAATCGATTTTCTGTTAACATAATAACGAAACCTTAATCGAAGGTTATTATTACTCCAGGGTTTCCATCAGCATCTTCTTTTAAGAAGGAAGAAAACCAAGCTACTGTATCTTTATCCTGATTGGGCGCACCGGCTATCGCATAATTCTCAGTTATTTCAACAGAAGCACCCAAATTGTCTTGAGCAGTTTGATCAGAT